>NZ_JAVRBF010000325.1:0-426 GCF_032436805.1 Streptomyces sp. P17
CCCATTGACATTGTGCATCATCAGCACATGCCAAAGGAGGTGGGCAACTACGAACACTCGTGTCTTTGGTTCCAACCACATGAAGAATTTGGGGTTGATAGCGATTGTCAGCCCATTGGTATAGGCTGTAGCGGCGTCCTCCTGCCAGATGATCCGGCAAGAGCACAAGATATGAGCAAGGTAGCTTTCCCCGCGCAACAGGAAGATTTCAGACGTTACGCGGTCTAGCTCCTTTTGAAGTTTCGCGAGGTCACTCATTGGCTCAACTATCCGTGTAGAGGTAGCGACCGACGCCTACGAAAGCACGGCGGAATGCACCTGTTTGACGAATTTCCGGCTTCTGAAGCTGTGCGAGACGCCAGAACAGAATACGGAAGGTGAGAGGAAAACGCTCAACAAAGTCCCCGATAGGGTCGATGTTGTCCT
>NZ_JAVRBF010000177.1:0-1402 GCF_032436805.1 Streptomyces sp. P17
GGATCATGGGGCTGTGTCGTGGCCACAGGCAGAGCCTCCCATCACTCCATGATCAAGATCTAGCCCTGTAGTACTAGCTGTTCTGTCCTGGGAGGTTGTGCACGGGTGATGGAGGTCTCGGCTGAGGCGTCTTGAACGGGTGAGGGCCTTCCGGTTCGGTGTGGATTGCGACGTTCGAGTCGGCGAGGAGGGACGCGTGGTGCAGGGCGTGCGCGAAGGTCTCCCCGGGCGCGGGCCGGTGGTGCGGGTCGTCGCTCTTCGGCTGCCCGATGCGGCTACCACCGCGACCGGCCCGGCTCCCTCACCCTGCGCGACAAACTGCTCGAAGCGCACTGGTCCTCCATGGACGGCTACGCGGCGCAGATGATCGCTCGCGGCCCGACGACGACCGACGACGGCGAGACACCGACCGGCAGCGTGCACATCGTCGACCTGCCCGATGCCGCCGCCGCCCGCGCGTTTGCCTTCGACGAGCCCAACTACCAGGCGGGCGCGTACCGGGACCTACTGGTACGCCGGTGGCGCAACCTGCTCGGACGCACGATGTGGGACTTCCCCGGCGGCCGCAACGGCGGCAACCGGTACCTCGTCCTCGGCCTCGGCGAAGGCCGGGCCGCCGACCTCACCGTGCCACCCGCCCGCGACGAGCTCATCGCCTACGGCCCCCTGCTGTCCGACGACGGCGACACCTGGCTGGGCACGGCGGTGCTGCTCAAAGCCCCCGACCCGGACACGGCCCGCGCTGTCCTGACCTCGGACCGGTACGCCGATATCGAGGTCCACCACTGGCAGTTCGGCGGCCGGGAGGAATGAACCGTACCCGCTACTCGATGTGCCCGGTTGCCGGGTCGACCTGGGAGAGGAAGTCCCGTACGGCTCTTCGAGTTCGGCCCGGCTGACCGGCGCCGGGGGATGGGTGCGGAAGCCGAACCCGTACTGCGGATCAGGTCCGGTCAGCCAGCTGAGGTCGTACGTCCCGGGGCTGTCGTACGGCTGAACGACCTCGAACTCCTCGCCGTCGACCGTGATCCGCGACCGCTCGCCCTCCGACGTCATGACGTGCTCCCGGAAACCGTCGCGGCTCGGTCGGACTCGCTGCGCAGAACGCAGAATTCATTGCCCTCGGGGTCGGCCAGCACCGCCCAGCCGGTGCCGTCGGGATTCCGGAGATCCGCGACAAGGGTGGCACCGAGGCCGAGCAGCCGTTCCACTTCCTGCTCACGCGAGGTCTCGGGACGCAGACACAGATGGACGCGGTTCTTGACCTTCTTCGCCTCGGGCACCTGGTTGAAGTACAGGACCGGGCCCTCCGCCGGCATCACCTGAGCCCGGATCCACCGGCTGACGTCTGTGGACAACTTCTCCGGGAATGAAGAAGAGCCTTGTGACCTGCGATGATGGG
>NZ_JAVRBF010000326.1:0-459 GCF_032436805.1 Streptomyces sp. P17
GGGGCGAAGGTTTGCCCGTGGCGCATGTGGTCAAAAACAGTATCGCTTTTCGTAATAATATGGACGGATTTAGCGACAACTTTAATCCAGGTGCTTTGATACTAGATAATAATCTGGCCATCGACAATGTTCGTTTTAACTACCTATTCCGTAAAAGTCCTTATGCCGCTGCAGGTAAACAAGGCTCGTTCATCAATAACCAATCTTACCGTTTTTATGTCAATAGCCCTTACAGTGATGTCATTAACGCCGATTACCTTGAAGGAAATCGATTCATTGTTGATGGAAAAACGCGTGACCAACAAGGGCGAGAAATCAGCGCTCAAACGCTGGATCGGTTAAAAGCAGAGGTGCAGACTCAAGAATCAGGGCGTCTTAGCCAAGCACAACTTGAACAGCTTCAACATCACTTGATGTCGTCTCACTAGCAACCTGAGTAAGGCTTACTGCGACTTGATC
>NZ_JAVRBF010000327.1:0-458 GCF_032436805.1 Streptomyces sp. P17
TGCCTGTCGAACAGGCCAAGAATGTGCTTTACCAGATCGATAATGGTGAAGTGTCTGCTACCCGTGCAGAACGTGTTGCACTGGCTGCTTCTATCGCCATGAATGAAGCTGCTGCCACTGTAGCTCCTGAACAGGAATTGACCCCTGCGCAGATCGTCAGCCGTCAAATTCAGGCTGTTCGTGGTGATAAGGAACACCAGCTTTCCATCAATGAGCACCGTGACCGTATCGTCAAAGCGTTCCGTGACAACGATATTCAGGCTGCACAAGACTACATGGAACATGCTGTCAACTTTGCCCAGACACTGGCGAACAAGGTTGCTGCTGCCAATCAGTCTATTGCAGAGGGCTTCAATAAGCCTATCGCATATCGTACTTCTGGTGCTGAAGGTAAGTGGCTTCCTAAACGCCAATGGGGAACGTGGACGGCTCGTCGTAACGGCAATGGCATCAAGATG
>NZ_JAVRBF010000328.1:0-457 GCF_032436805.1 Streptomyces sp. P17
TTTGCCGGAGCAACTTTCTGGTGGACAAAAACAACGGGTAGCCTTGGCTCGATGTTTTGTACAATCTCATCCGATTTGGTTATTGGATGAACCGTTTTCGGCGCTCGACCCGTTATTGCGTGAAGAAATGCTGCAATTAGTTAAATCATTAGCTAAAGCACGATCGGTCACGATTTTGATGGTAACTCATCATCACAACGATGCGAAAATGATCGCCAGTGATTTTGCGTTTTTAGCTCAAGGTGAAGTTCAGGTAACCGGCGAGATTGAACAACTGCATGAGCAGAATATCCACCCATTATTTAGCGAATTTGTCCGTGCAGGAAGTCATCGTCACTAATTGGTGACGAGTAATGGTCAGCGGTGATCTTGCACCATTTGGCCTTCAATCCCTTAGCTGGTTGAGGTGATTGAAGGCGAATGGCTTTATGTTGGCAGCTGAGAAGTCTAGCTATCT
>NZ_JAVRBF010000329.1:0-456 GCF_032436805.1 Streptomyces sp. P17
GGCGCGGCCCTTGCGCAGGCTTTGCCAATGCGCGCGCATCTCGGCCACGATCCGGCTGGGACGTGCCGGGTCAAAATCGGCCAGATGCAGCACCCGGCCCCGCCCTTTTGCTATTTCATCACCCTCGGACACGTGTCAGAGATCTCCGGCAAACCCTTGCACCTCATTACAGTGCGCAGAATAAACCCACACCCCGGAAATTCCGAGCGCTTTCTTCATATTCAGTTAATCCACCGCCTCTGGCCCTTGACCGGGGGGGCGGGGATGGGCCAGCCCTCGGACAGAACAACAGGGACGGACCATGACGGGCGCACGCAGCGGGCTTCTTATCATTCTTTCATCGCCTTCCGGGGCGGGGAAATCGACGCTGGCGCGGCGGCTGATGGACTGGGACCCGGCGCTGCGCTTCTCGGTGTCCGCCACCACCCGCGCGCCGCGTCCCGGAGAGGTCGACGG
>NZ_JAVRBF010000330.1:0-455 GCF_032436805.1 Streptomyces sp. P17
CTTTGAGACTAGCACGGATATTTAATGACTTTGCCTTAGAAGAGGTTGCTGAGAAGGTTGGCAAAACACGCCAATACTTGCATAAGCTAGAGACGGGGCAAAGCTCGCCTACGCCGGAGCTGTCTGAGTCTCTAGCTCATGCTTTGTATGTTCTGCCTAATTTTTTTAGTAAAAAAGAGTATCGACTCAACGAAGATCAGTTTCATTTCCGCAAGCTATTCTCAACTAAAAATAGCATCAAGCAGGTCGCAATAGCTCGAGGAGAGATGATGCACCTGCTTATTAAGGAGCTGGAGAAAGAGCTAAAATTCCCTCCTGTGAACATCCCCTGCTTTCAAAACATCATGAGAAATGATGATATCGAACAAGCAGCAGAGGAATGTAGGAAACACTGGGGACTAGGATTAGCACCTATACATAACATGACTCGTTTAGCAGAAAACATAGGTGCAATT
>NZ_JAVRBF010000331.1:0-454 GCF_032436805.1 Streptomyces sp. P17
GGCGAGCCGCGACGCCCACGACGCCATAGTGTGGGGATGGGAGCCGGTGGCGATCATCTTGACCCAGAAATCGTGCCGCTGCTCGGTGGTGCGGAGCGTGTTCTGGGTCAGCCGCACCCATACTTGGCGGGCACGCTCCACCTCGCTGGACGCATCGCTCCCGATAGCTTCGTACAGTTCGACGCGCGAGTGGGGCGTGAGGACACATGCGCGCTCCAACGCCTCCGGCTGGTCGCGCAGCACTCGCCAGAACGTGACCAGATCACCGTCCAGGTCGTTGACGGTCTCCGCCTCCGACGGTGTTTTGGCGAGCAGCACCGCGAGACTCCCGCCACACACCTCCACGTAGTGCCGGTGGGCCGGCAGTAAGACGATGATTTTTGCGGCGAGCATCCTCTTACTGCCGACGGAGGGGAACGGTGGTCACACGCGCACACCACACGGTCGCCGTGGT
>NZ_JAVRBF010000178.1:0-1210 GCF_032436805.1 Streptomyces sp. P17
TCTCGTGGCGCTGTGGGCGGTGTGGATCACGGCCCGCATCCCCGCCGATCGGGAGGCATGATGGTGGGTACTGTCCTATCTGTGCTGGCGATCATGGTGTCGCCGGTGGTGGCGTGGCTTGTGGCGCGTGCCGGTCAGCGCTCGACGCAGCGGTCGGCGGAGATCACCTCAGCCACCGACCTGGTGCCTGACCTCATCTCACGCGTGGAGCGACTCGAGCAGCAGGTGCATGCGCTGCAATCCGAGCTGTCCGAGCGGCTGGGACAGCTGTCCGCCGCCGCCTGGTTCATCGACCAGGTCGGGATGCTCCGCCGCCCTGACTGGGGCCGGATGCCCCGCGTCCCGCACCGCATCCGTGGCCATATCGACCCGAGCCTGTGGCTCGACCCTGATCCGGTGGACGACACGGAGCCGTCCCCTGCACGAGAGGACTAGATGATGACTGACCAGACGACGGCACCGACGCCGGTGCCCCCGATCCCTGCTGAGGATCGTCCCTGGATCGCGGCCCGGCGCGGCTGGCAAACCCTGTGGCAGGGTCTCGGCGTCGCCGTGCTCCTCGGGGTGCTGACGGCTGCCCCTGCTGTGCTGGGTGCCGAGTCGTGGGCTGAGGTGGTCGCGACCGCGCCCCAGTGTCATGGACGCTGGTCCAGGCCGGGTTGACGGCGCTGGTGGCGTATCTGCTGCGCCGCTACCGAGACGATGCTGGTGTGGCACCCCGCCACGCCGCCGACGAGGACTGACCTACGGTGGCTGAGTGTCGAGGGCCCACTGCGCCCCGACACGCACAACTGGCCCCCGCCCCCGTGGCGGGGGCCAGCTTTTTGCTGCCTCAGGCGCTAGTAGCGCGTCGTGCTCATCATCGTAGCCACTCCACCTCGAGATCGGGATCAGTCAGCATCGCCCGCCCGGCAGCGGCAGCCCACCACCCCCGAGGCCGATCACCCACCGGGTGGCGCGACAAAACCACCGGCACCCCAGCATCCAGCATCCGCCGCACCTGCTCATCATGGCGGGCCAGCTCAGCCCAGATCAGAGCCTCGGCCCGCTCACTGATCCGGTCCCGCTCAGACTCCCACGACCGCAGGCCGCCGCCGTCATCGGCTGAGGGTCCGGTACACGGTGCGTCGAGTGAGACCCGATTGGCGAGCCAGTTCCATCACTGACACCCCCCGCTGATGGGCCGCGACGATGGCGCCCTGCAGCTCGG
>NZ_JAVRBF010000024.1:0-112190 GCF_032436805.1 Streptomyces sp. P17
GCAACGCACTCCTCAGACGGGTCCGCCAGATCAGCCTCGGCTACGGGGTCCGACCCCCGGCAACGCACTCCTCAGACGGTCCGCCGAATCAGCGCCGACTACGAGGTCCGGCCCCCGGCAGCGCACTAGTCAGACAGTCCGCCGGATCAGCGCCAGATACATCGCGTCGGTCCCGTGCAGATGCGGCCACAGCTGTACGTCGGGCCCGTCGCCCAGGTCCGGCACGCCCTGCAGCAGCGGGCGGGCGTCGATCAGTTCCGCGCCCGGGTGCTGCTTGAGCACGTCGTCGACGACAGCGCGGGTCTCGGCGAGATGCGGGGAACAGGTGGCATATCCGACGACCCCGCCGACCCGCACGGAGTCGAGCGCCGTGCGCAGCAGGCCCCGCTGGAGCGGCGCGAACCCGTCGAGGTCCTCGGGCCTGCGCCGCCACCGCGCCTCCGGCCGCCGCCGCAGGGCGCCGAGACCGGTGCACGGCACGTCCATCAGCACCCGGTCGAAAGAGCCGGGCCGCCACGGCGGCCGCGTCCCGTCGGCGGCGATGACCTGATACGGCCCGGGGTTGCCGTCGAGGGCCCTGGCGACGAGCCCGGCCCGGTGCGGCTGCTTCTCGGAGGCGAGCAGCACGGCCCCGCGTCCGGCGGCGAGCGCGGCGAGCAGCGCGGCCTTGCCGCCGGGCCCGGCACATCCGTCGAGCCACTTCTCATCGGGCCCGTCGAGCGGAGCGTTGGCCAGCGCGAGAGCGACGAGCTGGCTGCCCTCGTCCTGCACCCCGGCACGTCCCTCGCGTACGGCCTCGATCGCGCCGGGTTCACCACCCTCGGCAAGCCTGACCGCGTACGGCGACCAGCGCCCCGGCACCGCGGCGTCCTCGCCGAGGAGCTCGTCGGTGGTGGCCCGCCCCGGCCGGGCGACCAGCGTCACCTCGGGCCGCTCGTTGTCGGCCTCCAGCAGCCGCTCGATCCCGGCGCGTCCGCCGCCGAGCGAGTCCCACAGAGCGGAGACGACCCAGCGCGGATGCGAGTGCACGACAGCGAGATGGTCCTCGGGGTCGTCGTCGTAGGGCGGCGCGACCCGCTCGATCCACTCGTCGAGGTCGTGCTGGGAGACCTTGCGCAGCACGGCGTTCACGAACTTGGCCCGCCCGTCGCCGAGTACGACCCGGGCGAGCTCGACGGAGGCGGACACCGCGGCGTGCGTCGGAATCCGCGTCCCGAGCAGCTGGTGCGCCCCGAGGCTCAGCACATCGAGCACCGGCGGGTCGACCTCCCGCAGCGGCCGGTCGACACACGCGGCGATGACGGCGTCGTACGTCCCCTGCCGGCGCAGCGTCCCGTACACCAGCTCGGTGGCGAGGGCGGCATCCCGCCCGTCGAAGTCACCCTGCTCCCGCGCCTTGCGCAACAGCGGCGGCAGCACGAGGTTGGCGTACGCGTCCCGCTCGTCCACGGCCCGCAGGGCCTCGAAGGCGAGAACGCGGACGGGGTCCTTCTTGGGCCGCCGGTAGGGCTTGCCGGGTTTGCGGGGCCGACGGGAGGTGTCGCTCACGAAAAAGGTGCTCCGGATTGCTGGATGACGCTTGCTGAAGTGTGTGTCCAGCCTACGTCGCACCGGGCGCCCGGTGCGCGGCAGGTCAGGCCCCGAGGCGCTCCCCGTCGGCGATCCGCACGCCGCGCGCCCAGTCGGCCGCCCGCATCGGCTTCTTGCCCTGGGCCTGCACCCACAGCAGCTCGACGGCGTACGACCCGGTGCCGACGTGCACCGTGTTCTTGCCGACGGCGAGCGCGCCCGGCGCGAGCTCGGTCCGGTCCGGCACCGGCTGGACCTGGATGAGCTTGAGCCGCTCACCGCGGAAGACGGTCCAGGCGCCGGGCGCCGGGGTGCAGCCGCGTACGACCCGGTCGACGCGCAGCGCGGGGGCGGTCCAGTCGATGTGGGCGTCCTCGACATTGACCTTCGGGGCCAGGCTGATCCCCTCGCCCGGCTGCGGTACGGCCTTCAGGGAGCCGTCCTCGATCCCGTCCATGGTCGCGGCGAGCAGCCCGGCGCCGGCGAAGGCGAGCCGGGTCAGCAGGTCGCCGCTGGTGTCGGTGGGCCGGATGGACTCGGTCACCGTCCCGTAGACGGGCCCGGAGTCGAGCCCTTCCTCGATGAGGAAGGTCGTGGCGCCGGTGATCTCGTCCCCGGCCATGATGGCGTGCTGCACAGGGGCGGCACCGCGCCAGGCGGGCAGCAGCGAGAAGTGCAGGTTGACCCAGCCGTGGGCCGGGATGTCGAGGGCGACGCGCGGCAGAAGGGCCCCATAGGCGACAACAGGACAGCAGTCCGGCGCGATCTCCCTGAGCCGCTCCAGAAACTCCGGATCCCGCGGCTTGACGGGCTTCAGCACCTCGATCCCGGCCTCCTCGGCCCGCTCGGCCACGGGAGAGGCCACCAGCCTCCGCCCCCGTCCGGCAGGAGCATCGGGCCGCGTGACAACGGCAGCCACCTCATGCCGCCCGGAGGCGAGAAGAGCGTCCAGAGCGGGAACGGCGACCTCGGGGGTACCGGCGAAGACAAGCTTCATGGGTGCGTGCGGGCCTCTCGGTCGGGGGTTGGAAGGGGCAACACACCAGTCTATTGGGGCGAGGGGCCGAGGGGTTGCCCGGCCACGAGGGGAAAGCCGCCGCCGACGCGAGCCGATGGCCGCCCGGCGCACCCCGTTACCTTTTCCGTGGCCCCGCAATGGGGCGCCTGGCCCCCGGGCCCGGTATGGCTGTGTGCCCCCTGTCGTACGGATGACCTGGGGGGTGTTGCCGCCGGGCTTCGGGGCACCGCTTGACCGCTGATGAGGGGCACCCCCCGGCGCACGCATATGCCGGTACGCCCCCTCTGCGTGACCAGCGGAGCGAATCCGCGTTGGTCAAGAAAGAGTTGACCACAACGGGCCGCACATCGCGCGGCCCTATCCTTTTCAACGCCGGTTCGAGAGGCTTGTTCATGGCCGACCACGCAACCCACGACGCCCAGGCTCGGGCCAGCCTGCACTTGCTGGTGCGGGACATCGAGCGGGTCCGCCGGCAGGTGGACGCATTGCGCACGCTCACCGCCCAGTTGGGCAACGTCTACCGCCCGCGCCGCTCCGGCCCGTCCACGGGCTTCGTCGTCTACGGACGCGCCCCCGCCCCGACGGTACGTCTCGCCCAGGAGCTGCGGGACAGTGTCGAGACCCTGGTGACGGCGGCCGTGGACTTCGACCGCTCACTCGGCTTCTCGTGGGACGCGGTGGGCTCCGCCCTCGGCGTGACCAAGCAGGCGGTCCACCGCCGCTACGGCTCCCGCCGCGCCGCGACTCAGGCGGCAGCCGAGGCCGAGCGCACGACAGAGCCGACGAGCACCCGAACGGTGAGCGTCAACACGGGCATCCCGTCGGTCCCCACGGTCCCCGCAGCAAGGTCCATGCCCACCCAGCCCACAGCCACAACCCCCACCTTCCGAGAAGACCCCCGCCCCCCAGCCTTCCCAGCCCCCCGCAACGGCTGACGCCCCGCTCCGGCCCCCGGCCCCCGTCCTCCCGCGCCGACATCGGGAGGACGGGGGCGCGGGCGGGCTGCCGCCTCTCCGCTCACCCACCGCCGCCGCTGACGGTCATGCAGGGATGCGGGGGCGGCACAGCAGCGCCATCCAACCGCGTGGCCAACCGCCACTCCGCTCACCGCCGCCGCCGCCGCCGCTGACAGTCATGCAGGGCCGCAGGGGCGGGCACAGCAGCGCCATCCAACCCACGTACCCGCGGCCCACCGCTCCGCTCACCCACCGCCGCTACGGGCAGCCATGCGGGACCGCACGGGCGGGCACAGCAGCGCCATCCAACCCACGTACCCGCGGCCCACCGCTCCGCTCACCCACCGCCGCTACGGGCAGTCGTGCCGCTGGGGCGGCACGGGTGGGCGCAGCGGCACCCCGCCAACGCGGGCGAGCGCACCCCACGCCACCCGAAACCAACCGCACACCGCCAACGCGGGCGAGCGCACCCCACGGCACCCAAACCGACCGCACACCTGCAAAACTGGCAAGCGAACCCCACCCCAGGTCACCCAATATCCGGCGGATCAATCCGCACCCGAACCGCCGCCTCCCCACCAGCCCCACCCCGAGCCATCCGAGCAGCCTGCGCAGCTTTCAGCGCAGCGGCCAACGCCGCCCCCTTCCCCGGCGGCACCCGAACCAGCGCCCGCTCCCACCGCTCCCCCGGCGGCGGCCCCCCAACCCGCCGAGGACGCCCGGGCGCCGTAACAGGCACCGCCACAGGCCCCAACACCTCCGCCTCCTCAGGCAGTTCCGCAGCCCGCAGAAACTCCCCCACAGCCTCCGCGACCCCCGACACCGCCGCCATCCGGGACACCGGCGGAAACCCCAGCTCGGCCCGCTCCGCCAGCTCCCGCACCGCATGCCCCACGGGATCCCACCGCACGAGCGCCTGCACAGGCCGCAGGGTCGGCTCGGCCACCACCACCACGGTCCCCCCGACACCCTGCGGCCGCACCAGCGCGGCCGCCCCGATCCACCGCCGCAACGCATCCTCCCCGGCCCGCAGATCAGGCCGCCCCAGCATGGCCCACCCGTCCAGCAGCAGCGCCGCGGCGTACCCCCCCTCCGCCACCGGCTCAGCCCCCGGCGTACTCACCACCAGCGCAGGCCCCCCCGGCACGGTGTCCAGCACATGCTCCCGCCCGGACGTCCGCACCGGCACAGCCGGGAACGCCCGCCCCAACTCCTCCGCGGTCCTGCGAGCCCCCACCACCTGCGCGCGAAGCCGAAACCCCCCACACTCCGCACAGTGCCAGGCGCCTTCGTCACGCCCGCACCACCCACACCGCAACACCCCGGCGTCCTGCGCCTCCAACGGCCCCGCACAGTGCCGACACCGAGCAGGCGCCCGACAGTTGGCACACGCCAACCGCGGCACATACCCCCGCCGAGGCACCTGCACCAACACCGGCCCCTGCCGCAACGCATCCCTGACGACCTGCCAGGCCAGCGTGGGCAACCGAGCCGCCCGCGCGGCCTCGTCCCGGGCAAGATCACCGTCCCCCACCGTCCGCACCAGCGGCGCAGCCCCCCGCACCTGCTCCCGGCCGGCGACGATCGGCCGAGCCCACCCGCTCTCCACAAGCTGCGCGGCCTCGACGGTGCAGCTCCAACCCCCCAGCAAAAACGCACACTTGTCCTGAGCGGCCCGCAGCAACAACACATCACGCGCATGCGGCTGAGGAGCATGCGGCTCACTGTGACTGTCGTCCCCGTCGTCCCAGATGACCACCAGCCCAAGATCCCGCACCGGCGCGAACACAGCGGCCCGAGTCCCCACGACGGCCCGCACAGACCCCCGCCGCACCGCGAGCCACTCCCGATACCGCTTCTCGGGCCCGGCGTCGGCGGTGAGCACGGCATGCCGCCCCTCCCCCAGCAGCGCGGTCAACGCGGCATCGACCCGAGCGACAGCCCGCCCGTCCGGCACCACGGCCAACGCCCCACGCCCCGACGCGAGCGTCGCCGCGACAACCCGGGCGATCTCCTCGCTCCACTCAGGCCCGGGCAAGGCATTCCACACGGCCCGAGGCGCCCCGCCCGAGGCCAGCGCCTGCAGAAACGCACCCCCCTGCTCGTACCGCCCCCAGGACCCGACCTCAGGCGCCGCCGGCGCAGGCAACGGCTCAGGAGAGGGCCGCTGCTCGGCCCGAGCGCTCCGCGGCGGAACAGCGAGCTGAAGCACATCGGCCAGACTCCCCGCATACCGGTCCGCGACAGCCCGAGCCAACGCCAGCAGTTCCTCATCGAGCACCCGCTCCGGCGACACGACCTGAGCCAGCGCGGCCAACGGCCCCGAGTAGTCGGATTCGGCCAGCCGCTCGACAAGAAACCCGTCGATCAGCCCCCCACCCTCACGACGCCCGTCCCGCACCCGATGCCGCCCGGCCCCGAACCGCACCCGCACCCGCACCCCGGGCTGAGCGTCGGCATCCAGCTCCTCAGGCACCGCATAGTCGAAATACCGATCAAGATGCAGCACCCCCTTGTCCACCAGCACCCGCGCAACAGGCAACTCCGGAGCAAGCGCGGCCCCCCGCCAGGTCCGAGGCTTGGCCCGAGGCCCCTTGGCCTGACGCACACTCTCCCGAATGAACGCGAGCTGCTCAGGCGGCGCCCCCTCAGCCCCACCACCGACCTGCCCATCCTCGCTGCTCACACCTGCATTCTTACCAAATGCCACTGACAGCGGCGCCACGCGGACAAACGCCGAGGCCCGGCACCCCCAAGGGACACCGGGCCTCGTCAGCCGTGAGAGGTCGGAGGCTTACAGCCCCGCCGCCGCGCGCAGTGCGTCCACGCGGTCCGTGCGCTCCCAGGTGAACTCGGGGAGCTCGCGGCCGAAGTGGCCGTACGCGGCCGTCTGGGCGTAGATCGGGCGGAGCAGGTCGAGGTCGCGGATGATCGCGGCCGGGCGGAGGTCGAAGACCTCGTCGATCGCCTTCTCGATCTTCTCGGCGTCGATCTTGGCGGTGCCGAAGGTCTCGACGAACAGACCGACCGGCTCGGCCTTGCCGATGGCGTACGCCACCTGGACCTCGCAGCGGGAGGCCAGGCCGGCCGCCACGACGTTCTTGGCGACCCAGCGCATCGCGTAGGCGGCCGAGCGGTCCACCTTGGACGGGTCCTTGCCGGAGAAGGCGCCGCCGCCGTGGCGGGCCATGCCGCCGTACGTGTCGATGATGATCTTGCGGCCGGTGAGGCCGGCGTCGCCCATCGGGCCGCCGATCTCGAAGCGTCCGGTCGGGTTGACCAGCAGACGGTAGCCCTCGGTGTCCAGCTTGATGCCCTCGTCCAGGAGCGCCTTCAGCTCCGGCTCCACGACGAACTCGCGGATGTCGGGGGCGAGCAGCGACTCCAGGTCGATGTCGGAGGCGTGCTGCGAGGACACGACCACCGTGTCGAGACGGACGGCCTTGTCACCGTCGTACTCGATGGTGACTTGCGTCTTGCCGTCGGGGCGCAGGTAGGGGATGGTGCCGTTCTTGCGGACCTCGGACAGGCGCTTCGACAGGCGGTGCGCGAGGAAGATCGGCAGCGGCATCAGCGTCGGCGTCTCGTCCGTCGCGTAGCCGAACATCAGGCCCTGGTCACCGGCGCCCTGCTTGTCCAGCTCGTCCTCGTCGCCCTCGACCCGGCTCTCGTACGCCGTGTCGACGCCCTGCGCGATGTCCGGGGACTGCGCGCCGATGGACACCGAGACACCACAGGAAGCGCCGTCGAAGCCCTTCTTCGAGGAGTCGTAGCCGATCTCCAGGATCTTGTTGCGGACCAGCGTCGCGATGTCCGCGTACGTCTTGGTCGTGACCTCGCCGGCCACGTGCACCAGGCCGGTGGTGATCAGCGTCTCGACGGCGACCCGGGAGGTCGGGTCCTCACGCAGAAGCGCGTCGAGAATGGTGTCGCTGATCTGGTCAGCGATCTTGTCGGGGTGACCCTCGGTCACGGACTCCGAGGTGAACAGGCGACGGG
This sequence comes from Streptomyces sp. P17, assembly GCF_032436805.1. NCBI lineage: Bacteria > Bacillati > Actinomycetota > Actinomycetes > Kitasatosporales > Streptomycetaceae > Streptomyces > Streptomyces sp. P17. Next base: position 7,543 of record NZ_JAVRBF010000024.1, read on the forward strand.
ACACAACGCTCCCTGGGGTTGCAGCGGCTGCTGGCTGATCATTGGCGGACGGGCTCGGGGGCTGCGCCCGGCGTCGTCCGAGAACAGTTTATCGGTCGCGCTCGGCCACGGGCCCACCTGTCTCGCCTCTCGGGAGCGCTGTGACCTGCGGCACGGGCATTCTGCCCAATCTCCCACGGCGTGACCAGGGGCGCCACGCCCCAATGTGCGGGGTTTCAGGAGTCCGTGAAGCGAATGCGGCATTCAGCTCAGGCGCCCGGCCACCAGATCCCACACGGTTTCGGCCAGGGCCTCCTTGGGGCCGTACGGCACGGGCGTCTCGGTGCCGTCGGCGCCCAGCACCACGGCCTCGTTCTCCTCGGAGCCGAAGGTCTTGCGCTCCCCCACCTCGTTCACCACGAGCAGGTCGCAGCCCTTGCGCTGCAGCTTGGCACGGCCGTTGGCCAGCACCTCGTCCGTCTCGGCGGCGAATCCGACGACCACCTGGCCGGGGCGGGCCCGGTCCGCGGAGATCTCCGCGAGGATGTCCGGATTCCGCACCAGCACGATCGGATCCGGGTCCTGGCCGTCCTTCTTCTTGATCTTTCCGGCGGCGTACGTCTCGGGGCGGAAGTCCGCGACAGCCGCCGCCATGACGACCGCGTCGGCGTCGGCGGCCGCCTTCAGCACCGCCTCCCGCAGCTGTACGGCCGTACCGACCGGGACGAGGTCCACCCCAGCCGGGTCCGGCAGCCCCGTGTTCGCGGCGATCAGCGTGACGCGGGCGCCCCGCGCGGCGGCGGTGCGGGCGAGGGCGTAGCCCTGCTTGCCGGAGGAGCGGTTGCCGAGGAAGCGGACCGGGTCCAGGGGCTCGCGGGTGCCGCCGGCGCTCACGACGACGTGCCGCCCCTTGAGGTCGGGCTCGGTGACGCCTCTGGCCAGGACCCGGCGGCAGATCTCGAAGATCTCCCCCGGGTCCGGCAGCCGGCCCTTGCCGGTGTCGACACCGGTGAGGCGGCCGACGGCCGGTTCGATGACGACGGCGCCGCGACGGCGCAGCGTCGCCACGTTCTCCTGGGTGGCCGGGTGCTCCCACATCTCCGTGTGCATGGCCGGGGCGAAGACGACCGGGCAGCGGGCGGTGAGCAGGGTGCTGGTCAGCAGGTCGTCGGCGAGGCCGTGCGCGGCCTTGGCGAGCATGTCCGCGGTGGCCGGGGCGACCACGACGAGGTCGGCGTGCTGGCCGATGCGGACGTGCGGCACCTCGTGGACGTCGTCCCACACCTCGGTCGAGACGGGGTTGCCGGACAGGGCCGACCAGGTGGCGGCGCCGACGAAGTGCAGCGCGGAGGCGGTGGGCACGACGCGTACGTCATGTCCCGACTCCGTGAGCCTTCGCAGCAGCTCACAGGCCTTGTACGCGGCGATACCACCGCTCACCCCCAGAACGACCCTCGGCTTGTCCACGGTCTCTCCCCGGCTCGGAAACGTACTCCCCCATCACACACCACAGGCCCGGCAGTCGTGCTGCCGGGCCTGTGGAAAAGACTGCTGCAAGCAGGAAATATTACTGCGCCGGGCCCTCAACAGCCTCGGACGTCAGCAGTCCCGCGTTGATCTCGCGCAGGGCGATCGAGAGCGGCTTCTCGTGGACGTGGGTGTCGACGAGCGGACCGACGTACTCAAGGAGGCCCTCGCCGAGCTGCGAGTAGTACGCGTTGATCTGGCGGGCCCGCTTGGCCGCGTAGATCACCAGGCTGTACTTCGAGTCGGTGGCCTCAAGCAACTCGTCGATCGGCGGGTTGATGATGCCCTCGGGCGCGGAGATGGAAGAGGACACGCTCTACCTTCCGATGGATGGGAAAGATTCGGTCAGGCGATCAGAGACGATCACACAACGTCCATCAAGGCTAGCAGCTCGCGCGCCACGTCCTCGACGGAGGTGTTGACCAAGGTCACGTCGAACTCCGGCTCGGCGGCCAGTTCGACCGTCGCCGCCCGCAGCCGACGCTCGATCACCTCGGGCGGCTCGGTGCCCCGGCCGGTGAGCCTGCGCACCAGCTCCTCCCAGGAGGGAGGAGCCAGAAACACCAGATGAGATTCCGCCATGGACTCGCGGACCTGCCGGGCGCCCTGGAGGTCGATCTCCAGCAGGACGGGCTCACCCGCCTCCAGGCGCTCCAGCACGGCCGCGCGCGGCGTGCCGTAGCGGTTGCCGGCGAACTCGGCCCACTCCAGCAGCTCGCCGTTGGCGATCAGCTTGTCCATCTCCTCGTCGGTGACGAAGAAGTAGTGGACTCCGTGCTTCTCGCCGGGGCGGGGCTTGCGGGTCGTCGCCGACACCGAGAGCCAGACCTCGGGGTGTTCCTTGCGCATATGGGCGACGACCGTGCTCTTGCCGACCCCTGAGGGGCCGGAGAGCACGGTCAGCCGCGAACGTTCACTCATGCAGCGATTATTCCAGCAATCCCGGGGTGCCCGGGACTTCCTTCCCGGCAGTGCCCGGGATCAGGAGCCGGTGCTGCCGAACTCACGCTCCAGGGACGCGATCTGGTTGGAACCGAGGCCACGCACGCGGCGGCTCTCGGAGATGCCGAGTCGCTCCATGATCTGCTTGGCGCGGACCTTGCCCACGCCCGGCAGAGACTCAAGAAGGGCGGAGACCTTCATCTTGCCGATGACGTCGTTCTCCTGGCCCTGCTTGATGACCTCGTGAAGGGAGGCGCCGGAGTGCTTGAGTCGATTCTTGACCTCGGCCCGCTCCCGGCGAGCCGCGGCGGCCTTTTCGAGCGCGGCTGCGCGCTGTTCAGGGGTAAGGGGCGGAAGAGCCACGCCTACGTCACCTCGGATGTTGAACTGTCGGATACGGACCGGTGAGGAACCTAGTCGCCCCACACCTGGGGAGCCACGAGCAACACGCTTGCCCACTGTCCCCCACTACCTAAAGGGTGTGGGGGTGCCCCCACTGCTCGGAGACTAGCGGGCAAGTCCGCCAGAGTCAGCGAGAACAGCGGAAAAGTCCTGGTCAGCCTCCGCCAGGACGGATATTTCAGACATACTGCCCCTGATTTGAGGATGTATTCAGACTCAAGTCGGCCCGTGGCCACTCGTCGGAGGACTCGAACAAGCGTCTAAATATCTCCGCCGCCCCTCAGGGACGACCCACACGGCCGACTTACACCGCTGCCCGGATCTCCTCCGCGAACCGCTCCGCCGCCGCACGCAGCGCGCCGACATCGGGACCGTGCCGCAGCACCCCCCGGCTGACGTTCGGCACGACATTGCGCACCGCCGCCCCGAAGACCCGGGGAAGGTCCGCCGGCGTGGCTCCCTGGGCGCCGATGCCGGGCGCCAGGAGCGGACCGTTGATCCTCAGGTCGTAGGACGACAGGTCGCCGAGCGTGGCGCCGACGACCGCTCCGAAGGAACCGAGCGGCTCCTCCCCCTCGTTCTCGGCGGCGAGGTGGGCCAGCATGGTCGCGCCCACCGTGCGCCCGTCGGCCCGCACCGCGTGCTGGACCTCGCCGCCCTCCGGGTTGGAGGTCAGCGCCAGCACGAACAGCCCCGCGCCGCTCTCGCGCGCGAGCGCCACGGCCGGCGAGAGCGACCCGTAGCCGAGATACGGTGAGACGGTCAGCGCGTCCGAGAACAGCGGGGAGTCCTTGCGCAGGAAGGACTCGGCGTAGGCGGCCATGGTCGAGCCGATGTCGCCGCGCTTGGCGTCCATCACGACCAGCGCGCCGGCCGCGCGGGCCTCCTCGACCGACTTCTCCAGGACGGCGACCCCGCGCGACCCGAAGCGCTCGAAGAACGCGCTCTGCGGCTTCAGTACGGCGACCCGGTCGGCCAGCGCCTCGACGACCGTACGGCTGAACCGCTCCAGACCGGCGATGTCGTCGTTCAGACCCCACTCCGAGAGCAGCGAGGCGTGCGGGTCGATGCCGACGCACAGCGGGCCCCGCTCATCCATGGCGCGGCGCAGCCGTGCGCCGAAGGGTTCCAGAGTCATGCGGCCTTCCTTACGTCGGCGCCGACCGCGTCGGCGAGGGTGGCGTACGGGCTGGTGCGCAGGCGGGCGGCGAGCCCCTTGTGGATGGCACGGCCCCAGAAGGGCCCCTCGTAGATGAAGGCGCTGTACCCCTGGACCAGCGTGGCGCCGGCCAGGATGCGCTGCCAGGCGTCCTCGGCGTTCTCGATGCCGCCCACGCCCACCAGGGTGATGCGGTCGCCCACGCGCGCGTACAGGCGGCGCAGCACCTCCAGGGAGCGCGCCTTGAGCGGGGCGCCGGACAGGCCGCCGGTCTCCTGGACCAGGGCGGGAGCGGAGGTCAGACCGAGCCCCTCGCGCGCGATGGTGGTGTTGGTGGCGATGATCCCGTCCAGGCCGAGCTCGACGGCGAGGTCGGCCACGGCATCGATGTCCTCGTCGGCGAGGTCCGGCGCGATCTTGACCAGCAGCGGGACTCGACGCGTGGTGACGGTACGGTCGGCGGCCTCGCGCACCGCGCTCAGCAGCGGCCGCAGCGCCTCGGTGGCCTGGAGGTTGCGCAGCCCTGGCGTGTTCGGCGAGGAGACGTTCACGACGAGGTAGTCGGCGTACGGTGCCAGCCGCTCGGTCGACTTCACGTAGTCGCCGACCGCCTCGGCCTCCGGAACCACCTTGGTCTTGCCGATGTTCACACCGACGACCGTGTTGAAGACGGGCGTACGGGAGGCCAGACGGGCGGCGACGGCCGGCGAGCCCTCGTTGTTGAAGCCCATGCGGTTGATCAGCGCCCGGTCCGGTACGAGCCGGAAGAGCCGCTTCTTGGGGTTGCCGGGCTGTGCCTCCCCGGTGACGGTGCCGATCTCGACGTGGTCGAAGCCGAGCATCGACATCCCGTCGATGGCGACGGCGTTCTTGTCGAAGCCGGCGGCGAGCCCGAACGGCCCGTGCATCCGCAGCCCGAAGGCCTCGGTGCGCAGCTCCTTGTGGCGGGGCGCGAGCGTGGCGGCGATGAAGGTGCGCAGCACCGGGATGCGCACGGTGAGCCGGATCCAGCGGAAGGCGAGGTGGTGCGCGCGCTCCGGGTCCATCCGCTTGAAGACGAGGTTGAAGAAGATCTTGTACATGGTCCTCACCGAGAAGTGGTGTCCTCACCAAGAGGGGGACACCGTTTCCGGTGTCCCCCTCAGGGCTGCTAGTCGCGGGCCGCGGTCAGGTGTTCCGCGTGTTCCTGGAGCGAACGGACGCCCACGTCGCCGTGGTTGAGGGCGTCGATGCCCTGCACCGCGGCGGCCAGCGCCTGCACGGTCGTCAGACACGGCACGGACCGCGCCACGGCCGCCGTACGGATCTCATAGCCGTCGAGGCGGCCGCCGGTGCCGTACGGGGTGTTGACGATGAGGTTGACCTCGCCGTCGTGGATGAGCTGGACGATGGTCTTCTCGCCGTTCGGGCCGATGCCCTCGGACTGCTTGCGGACCACGGAGGCGGTGATGCCGTTGCGCTTGAGGACCTCGGCGGTGCCGGAGGTGGCCAGCAGCTCGAAGCCGTGCGCGACCAGCTCACGGGCCGGGAAGATCACCGACCGCTTGTCGCGGTTGGCCACCGAGATGAAGGCGCGGCCCTTGGTGGGCAGCGGGCCGTAGGCGCCCGCCTGCGACTTGGCGTACGCCGTGCCGAAGACGGAGTCGATGCCCATGACCTCGCCGGTGGAGCGCATCTCCGGGCCGAGGACCGTGTCGACGCCGCGGCCGTGGATGTCGCGGAAGCGCGACCACGGCATGACGGCCTCCTTGACGGAGATCGGCGCGTCCAGCGGCAGTTCGCCGCCGTCCCCGGTGCGCGGCAGCAGCCCCTCGGCCCGCAGTTCGGCGATGGTCGCGCCCAGCGAGATCCGGGCGGCGGCCTTGGCCAGCGGCACCGCGGTCGCCTTCGAGGTGAAGGGGACGGTGCGGGACGCGCGCGGGTTGGCCTCCAGGACGTAGAGGATGTCCCCGGCCATCGCGAACTGGATGTTGATCAGGCCGCGGACGCCGACGCCGCGGGCGATGGCCTCGGTGGAGGCCCGCAGGCGCTTGATGTCGAAGCCGCCGAGCGTGATCGGGGGGAGCGCGCACGCGGAGTCGCCGGAGTGGATGCCGGCCTCCTCGATGTGCTCCATCACGCCGCCGAGGTAGAGCTCCTCGCCGTCGTAGAGCGCGTCCACGTCGATCTCGATCGCGTCGTCCAGGAAGCGGTCGACGAGCACCGGCCGGGTGGGGCTGATCTCGGTCGACTCGGCGATGTAGGACGACAGCCGGGTCTCGTCGTAGACGATCTCCATGCCGCGCCCGCCGAGGACGTACGACGGCCGCACCAGGACCGGGTAGCCGATCTCGTCGGCGATGGCCTTGGCCTCGGCGAAGGTGGTGGCGGTGCCGTGCTTGGGGGCCGGGAGGCCGGCCTCCTGCAGCACGCGGCCGAAGGCGCCGCGGTCCTCGGCGGCGTGGATCGCCTCCGGGGAGGTGCCGACGATCGGGACGCCGTTGTCCTTCAGGGCCTGCGCGAGGCCCAGCGGGGTCTGGCCGCCGAGCTGGACCACCACGCCCGCGACCGGACCGGCGAGGGACTCCGCGTGGACGATCTCCAGCACGTCCTCCAGCGTCAGCGGCTCGAAGTACAGGCGGTCGGAGGTGTCGTAGTCCGTGGAGACGGTCTCCGGGTTGCAGTTGACCATCACGGTCTCGTACCCGGCGTCGCTCAGCGCGAAGGAGGCGTGAACGCAGGAGTAGTCGAACTCGATGCCCTGGCCGATGCGGTTTGGGCCGGAGCCGAGGATGATCACCGCGGGCTTCTCGCGCGGGGCGACCTCGGTCTCCTCGTCGTAGGACGAGTAGAAGTACGGCGTCTTCGCGGCGAACTCGGCGGCACAGGTGTCGACCGTCTTGTAGACCGGGCGGATGCCGAGCGCGTGCCGCACCTCGCGGACGACGTCCTCGCGCAGCCCGCGGATCTCGCCGATCTGCTGGTCGGAGAAACCGTGCCGCTTGGCCTCGGCGAGCAGCTCGGGGGTCAGCTCACGCGCCTCGGCGAGCTCGTCGGCGGTCTCCTTGATGAGGAAGAGCTGGTCGACGAACCAGGGGTCGATCTTCGTGTACTCGAAGACCTCCTCGGGCGTGGCGCCCGCGCGGATGGCCTGCATGACGGTGTTGATGCGGCCGTCGGTGGGGCGGACGGACTCCGCGAGCAGCGCGGACTTGTCGCCTGGGTCGCCGACGAACGTGAACTGGCTGCCCTTCCTCTCCAGCGAGCGCAGTGCCTTCTGGAACGCCTCGGTGAAGTTGCGGCCGATCGCCATGGCCTCGCCGACCGACTTCATGGTGGTCGTCAGCGTGGAGTCGGCGGACGGGAACTTCTCGAAGGCGAAACGCGGGGCCTTGACGACCACGTAGTCGAGCGTGGGCTCGAAGGAGGCCGGGGTCTCCTGGGTGATGTCGTTCGGGATCTCGTCGAGGGTGTAGCCGACGGCGAGCTTGGCCGCGATCTTGGCGATCGGGAAGCCGGTCGCCTTGGAGGCGAGGGCCGAGGAGCGCGACACGCGCGGATTCATCTCGATGACGATGACCCGGCCGTCCTCGGGGTTCACCGCGAACTGGATGTTGCAGCCGCCGGTGTCGACGCCGACCTCGCGGATGACGGCGATGCCGATGTCGCGCAGGGTCTGGTACTCGCGGTCGGTCAGCGTCATCGCCGGGGCGACGGTGATGGAGTCACCGGTGTGCACGCCCATGGGGTCGAAGTTCTCGATGGAGCAGACGACCACGACGTTGTCGTGCTTGTCGCGCATCAGCTCCAGCTCGTACTCCTTCCAGCCGAGGATGGACTCCTCCAGGAGCACCTCGGTGGTGGGAGACAGGGTCAGACCCTGGCCGGCGATGCGGCGCAGCTCCTCCTCGTCGTGCGCGAAGCCGGAGCCGGCGCCGCCCATGGTGAAGGAGGGGCGGACGACGACCGGGTAGCCGCCGAGGGTCTCGACGCCCTTGAGGACGTCGTCCATGGAGTGGCAGATGACCGAGCGGGCGGACTCGCCGTGGCCGATCTTCTGGCGGACGGCCTCGACGACCTCCTTGAAGAGGTCGCGGTCCTCGCCCTTGTTGATGGCCTCGACATTGGCGCCGATGAGCTCCACGCCGTACTTCTCCAGCGTCCCCGCCTCGTGCAGCGAGATCGCGGTGTTCAGGGCCGTCTGGCCGCCCAGGGTGGGCAGCAGGGTGTCCGGGCGCTCCTTGGCGATGATCTTCTCGACGAACTCCGGGGTGATCGGCTCGACATAGGTGGCGTCGGCGATCTCCGGGTCGGTCATGATCGTCGCCGGGTTGGAGTTGACCAGGATGACGCGCAGGCCCTCGGCCTTGAGCACACGGCATGCCTGCGTGCCGGAGTAGTCGAACTCGGCGGCCTGGCCGATGACGATCGGGCCGGAGCCGATGACCAGGACGGACTGGATATCGGTGCGCTTAGGCACGCTGGCCCTCCATCAGGGAAACGAAGCGGTCGAACAGGTAGGCGGCGTCGTGCGGACCCGCTGCCGCTTCGGGGTGGTACTGGACGCTGAAGGCCGGGCGGTCGAGGAGCTGAAGACCCTCCACCACGTTGTCGTTGAGGCAGACGTGGGAGACCTCGGCGCGGCCGTAGGGGGTGTCGGAGACCTGGTCGGTCGGGGCGTCGACGGCGAAGCCGTGGTTGTGCGCGGTGACCTCGACCTTGCCGGTCGTACGGTCCTGCACCGGCTGGTTGATGCCGCGGTGGCCGTACTTCAGCTTGTAGGTGCCGAAGCCGAGCGCGCGGCCCAGGATCTGGTTGCCGAAGCAGATGCCGAACAGCGGGGTGCCGCGCTCCAGGACCGCCCGCATCACGGAGACCGGGTGGTCGGCGGTGGCCGGGTCGCCCGGACCGTTGGAGAAGAACACGCCGTCCGGGTTGATGGCGAACACGTCCTCGGCGGTCGCCGTGGCGGGCAGCACGTGCACCTCGATGCCGCGCTCGGCCATCCGGTGCGGGGTCATGCCCTTGATGCCGAGGTCCACGGCGGCGACGGTGAACTTCTTCTCGCCGATCGCGGGGACGACGTACGCCTCCTTGGTCGCGACCTCGGCCGAGAGGTCGGCGCCCTTCATCTCGGGGGCCTGGCGCACCTCGGCGAGCATGGTGCCCTCGTCGGGCAGCGCGTGGCCGGAGAAGATGCCGACGCGCATGGCGCCGCGCTCCCGCAGATGGCGGGTGAGCGCGCGCGTGTCGATGTTGGAGATCCCGACGACGCCCTGCTGGCGCAGCTCGTCGTCCAGCGAGCGCCGGGAGCGCCAGTTGGACGGCACGCGCGCGGGGTCGCGCACGACATAGCCGGCGACCCAGATCTGCTTCGACTCCGGGTCCTCGTCGTTGACGCCGGTGTTGCCGACGTGCGGGGCGGTCATCACGACGACCTGGCGGTGGTACGACGGGTCGGTGAGGGTCTCCTGGTAGCCGGTCATGCCGGTGGAGAACACGGCCTCGCCGAAGGTCACCCCCACGGCCCCGTAGGCACGGCCGCGGAAGATCCGGCCGTCCTCCAGGACGAGGACGGCGGGAACCTTGGTGGCTCCCCTTGTGGAGGTCGTCATCGTGCGCCTTCCGTGTTGTTGATCATTTGGTTCAGGGTGTCGACCCACTCGGTATGCTCGGCGGCCGTGTCCGAGCGGAAGCCGGAGTCGATCAGCCGGTCGCCGTGCGCCCAGGTCACCACGAGCAGTCCGCCCTCGGTCAGTACCTTGCCGGCGATGCCCTTGTCGAGCCGGGCCTCGCGCAGCTGTCCGGCCGGGACGAAGAAGTCGCTCGCCCCGGGGCGTACGGCGTGCAGGCCCGCATCCGTCAGCGTCAGCTCGACCCGGCTGCGCGTGCCCAGGCCGTGCGCCACGATGCGGTCGAGCCACTGCCCGGCGGTGGTGGAGCCGTGGTAACGGCCGCTCATGCTCAGTCTCACCGGCCCCGGCTCATCAGGCGCGCTGGACAGCTCCGGGAGGTCGCCCTGGAGCGTGCCGCGCCATTTCCAGCCCTCGCGCATCAGCCAGTAGACGAGCGCGACGAAGAGGGCGAGGCCGACGAGCCAGCCGATGCGGGCGGCCCAGTCGGTCACCTCGGCCGACTTCTGTTCGGCGGCGATGGTCAGAAGTGGTGTCACGTGAGCTTCCCGTCGACGAGCGTGGCCTTGCCCCGGAGCCACGTGTGCGTCACACGGCCCGGCAGCTCACGCCCCTCGTACGGAGTGTTGCGGCTGCGCGAGGCGAAGCCCCTGGGGTCCACCGACCCACGGTATTCCGTGTCGACGAGCGTGAGGTTGGCGGGCTCACCAGCCGAGACGGGACGGCCGTGGCCCTTCGCCTGCCCGATCTCGGCGGGCTTGAAGGACATGCGCTCGGCGACCCCGGCCCAGGTGAGGAGCCCGGTGTCCACCATCGTCTCCTGGACCACTGACAACGCGGTCTCCAGACCGACCATGCCCATGGCGGCCGCGGCCCACTCGCAGTCCTTGTCCTCGTGCGGGTGCGGGGCGTGGTCGGTGGCGACGATGTCGATCGTGCCGTCGGCGAGCGCCTCGCGCAGCGCCAGCACATCACGCTCGGTGCGCAGCGGCGGGTTGACCTTGTAGACCGGGTTGTACGTCCGCACCAGCTCGTCGGTGAGCAGGAGGTGGTGCGGGGTGACCTCGGCGGTGACGTCGATGCCGCGGGACTTGGCCCAGCGCACGATCTCCACCGACCCTGCGGTCGACAGGTGGCAGATGTGGACGCGGGAACCGACGTGCTCGGCGAGCAGGACATCCCGGGCGATGATCGATTCCTCGGCCACCGCTGGCCAGCCGCCGAGCCCCAGCTCCGCGGAGACGACGCCCTCGTTCATCTGGGCGCCCTCGGTCAGCCGCGGCTCCTGGGCGTGCTGGGCGACAACCCCGCCGAAGGCCTTCACGTACTCCAGCGCCCGGCGCATGATCACGGCGTCGTCGACGCACTTGCCGTCGTCGGAGAAGACGGTGACACCGGCGGCCGACTCGTGCATGGCGCCGAGCTCGGCGAGCTTCTTGCCCTCCAGGCCGATGGTCACGGCACCGATGGGCTGCACATCGCAGTAGCCGTGCTGCCGGCCGAGCCGGTAGACCTGCTCGACCACACCGGCGGTGTCGGCGACGGGGAACGTGTTGGCCATGGCGAACACGGCGGTGTAGCCGCCGCTGGCCGCCGCGCGCGTGCCGGTCAGGACGGTCTCGGAGTCCTCGCGGCCGGGCTCACGCAGATGGGTGTGCAGATCTACCAGGCCCGGCAGCAGCACCTGGCCGGCCGCCTCGACGACCTCGGCACCCTCGGCCGACAGGCCGACGCCCACCTCGGCGATCACCTCGCCGTCGATCAGCACGTCCTGCGGCTCGCCGCCGAGCACCTTCGCACCACGGATCAGGATCTTGCTCATCTGTCTTACTTCTCCTCGATACGGGTGTGGGTGACGGCGGGCTGGTTGCCGCCCAGCAGCAGATACAGAACGGCCATCCGGATGGAGACTCCGTTTGCGACCTGCTCGATGGCGGTGCAGCGCTCGGAGTCGGCGACCTCGGCGGTGATCTCCATGCCCCGCACCATCGGGCCCGGGTGCATCACGATGGCGTGCTCGGGCATCTTCGCCATCCGGTCGCCGTCGAGGCCGTAGCGCCGCGAGTACTCGCGCTCGGTGGGGAAGAACGCGGCGTTCATCCGCTCGCGCTGCACGCGCAGCATCATCACCGCGTCGGACTTGGGCAGCGTGCTGTCCAGGTCGTACGACACCTCGCAGGGCCAGGTCCCGACACCGACCGGCACCAGGGTCGGCGGGGCGACGAGGGTGACTTCGGCGCCGAGGGTGTGCAGCAGGTCGACGTTGGAGCGGGCGACCCGGCTGTGCAGGACGTCGCCGACGAGCGTGATCCGCTTGCCGGCCAGGTCCTGGCCGATCCCGGCGTCCCGGCCGACGAGCCGGCGGCGCATGGTGAAGGCGTCCAGCAGGGCCTGGGTCGGGTGCTGGTGGGTGCCGTCACCGGCGTTGATGACGACCGCGTCGATCCAGCCGGAGTTGGCGAGCCGGTACGGCGCTCCCGAGGCGCCGTGCCGGATGACCACGGCGTCGACGCCCATGGCCTCCAGCGTCTGTGCGGTGTCCTTGAGGGACTCGCCCTTGGACACGCTGGATCCCTTGGCGGAGAAGTTGATGACGTCCGCGGACAGTCGCTTCTCTGCGGCCTCGAAGGAGATACGCGTGCGCGTGGAGTCCTCGAAGAAGAGGTTGACGATGGTGCGGCCGCGCAGGGTCGGCAGCTTCTTGATGGGCCGGTCGGCCACCCGGGCCATCTCCTCGGCGGTGTCGAGGATCTGGACGGCGTCGTCGCGGGTGAGGTCGGCGGCCGAGATGAGATGACGCTGCATCTGTCAGGCTCCGTAAGGCAGTTCAGATATCGGGAGATTCGGGGCAGGCGAGGGCACGCCGAAGGGGCGTGCGCGATCCGTCTGCTACTGGGTCGGCTTCACACCGAGCAGCACGGTGTCGCGACCGTCCTCCTCGGTGAGCTGGACCTTGACCGTCTCCCGCAACGACGTGGGGAGGTTCTTGCCGACGTAGTCGGCGCGGATGGGCAGTTCGCGGTGGCCGCGGTCGACGAGCACGGCGAGCTGCACGGCGCGCGGCCGGCCGATGTCGCCCAGCGCGTCGAGGGCGGCGCGGATGGTGCGGCCGGAGAAGAGCACGTCGTCGACGAGGACGACGAGGCGGCCGTCGAGCCCGTCACCGGGGATCTCGGTGCGGGCGAGCGCACGCGGCGGGTGCATGCGCAGGTCGTCCCGGTACATGGTGATGTCGAGCGAGCCGACCGGGATCTTGCGCTCGGTGATCTCTTCGAGCTTCGCGGCCAGCCGCCGGGCGAGGAAGACGCCCCGGGTCGGAATGCCGAGGAGCACCACGTCGTCGGCGCCCTTGGCGCGCTCGACGATCTCGTGGGCGATGCGGGTCAGTACCCGCGCGATGTCGGGGCCTTCGAGAACGGGCCGCGCATCGGACGCTTGCGTGTCCATACGAAAAGGACCTCCTTCTCCGCCTCACGGGACGGACCTTAAAGGACGCCGGGTTTGCGTCATCCACCGTAGCAGGCCGGGAAACGGACCCGGTTCACCCCCTTGGCCCAATCGGTGCTCGCTGCCACGGAAGAGTCGGTGTGGACCATTCGGCTTGACGCAGAAGAGTCACGCTGCGTAACCTCACAGTGAGTTACCAGCCGCGCGGCAGGAAGACGGCCGGCCGCGTCGACACAGTGTCCGGGGAGCTATATGTCCAGCGAATACGCCAAACAGCTCGGGGCCAAGCTCCGGGCCATCCGCACCCAGCAGGGCCTTTCCCTCCACGGTGTCGAGGAGAAGTCCCAGGGACGCTGGAAGGCCGTGGTGGTCGGTTCGTACGAGCGCGGCGACCGTGCCGTGACCGTACAGCGCCTTGCCGAGCTGGCGGATTTCTACGGCGTTCCGGTGCAGGAGCTGCTGCCCGGCACCACGCCCGGCGGGGCCGCCGAGCCGCCGCCGAAGCTGGTCCTGGACCTGGAGCGACTGGCCCACGTCCCGGCCGAGAAGGCGGGCCCCCTCCAGCGCTACGCCGCGACGATCCAGTCCCAGCGCGGTGACTACAACGGCAAGGTGCTCTCGATCCGCCAGGACGACCTGCGCACACTCGCCGTCATCTACGACCAGTCCCCCTCGGTCCTGACCGAGCAGCTGATCAGCTGGGGCGTGCTGGACGCCGACGCCCGTCGCGCGGTGTCCCACGAGGAGAGCTGACCCTTCTGCCGACTGAGCAGAAACGTGCCGCCGGGGTGGCCGGAACCTTCACGGTTCCGGCCACCCCGGCGGCTTTGTACGGGCCTGAGGCCCGCACGTACACACAGCAACGCCGGAGGCCCGCAGCATGCCGCTGCGGGCCCTCCGGCGATTCCTGGTGCCCCTACGCCTCGTCCCGGCGCAGCGAGGGCTTGAGCTCCTTGAACCGGCCGAGGAGGCCGTTGACGAACGAGGGCGACTCGTCCGTGGAGAACTCCTTGGCAAGCTGCACCATCTCGTCGAGCACGACGGCGTCCGGGGTCTCGTCGACCCAGATCAGCTCGTAGGCGCCGAGCCGCAGGATGTTGCGGTCGACGACCGGCATCCGGTCGAGGGTCCAGCCGACCGAGTACTGCGCGATCAGCTCGTCGATGCGCCGCGCGTGCTCCGCGTAGCCCTCGACCAGCTGCATCGTGTACTCGCTCACCGGCGGCTGCCGGGTGTCGGCCCGGGAGAGCCGGACCCAGTCCGCGAGGACCGTCAGGACGTCGGCGCCGCGCTGGTCGCCCTCGAAGAGGATCTGGAAGGCACGCTTGCGGGCCGTGTTGCGGGCAGCCACGGTTAGCTGTTCACCCGGCCGAGGTAGTCGCTCGTGCGGGTGTCGACCTTGATCTTCTCACCGGTGGTGATAAAGAGCGGGACCTGGATCTGGTGGCCGGTCTCCAGCGTGGCGGGCTTGGTGCCACCGGTGGAGCGGTCGCCCTGGACGCCCGGCTCGGTCTCCTGGATGACGAGCTCGACGGCGGCCGGCAGCTCGACGAAGAGCACCTCGCCCTCGTGCTGCGCGACGGTGGCGGTGAAGCCCTCGATCAGGAAGTTGGCGGCGTCGCCGACGGCCTTGCGGTCGACCATCAGCTGGTCGTAGGTCTCCATGTCCATGAAGACGAAGTACTCGCCGTCCATGTACGAGAACTGCATGTCGCGCTTGTCGACAGTGGCCGTCTCGACCTTGACACCGGCGTTGAACGTCTTGTCGACGACCTTGCCGGAGAGCACGTTCTTGAGCTTGGTGCGCACGAAGGCCGGGCCCTTGCCGGGCTTGACGTGCTGGAACTCGACGACGGACCAGAGCTGGCCGCCTTCGAGCTTGAGCACCATGCCGTTCTTGAGGTCGTTCGTGGAAGCCACGGTTGCGGAATCTCCTGGACTGACGTGGACGACCCCGGCGCACGCACTCCTACAGCGCGAGCAGCTCCTTGGTCGTGATGGTGAGTAGCTCGGGTCCGCCGTCCGCCTCGGGGCGGACGACGAGCGTGTCATCGATCCGGACGCCGCCCCGGCCCGGGAGGTGGACCCCCGGTTCGACGGTGACCGGCACGCAAGCGTCCAGTTTACCCATGGCCGCGGGGGCCAACTGCGGGTCCTCGTCGATTTCGAGCCCGACGCCATGGCCGGTGAGCGGCGGCAGGCCCTCCGCATGGCCCGCGGAGTCCAGCACCTGGCGGGCCGCGCGGTCCACGTCGCGGTAGGCGGCGCCGGGTGCGAGGGTCTCCCGGCCGGCACGCTGAGCGGCGAAGACGAGGTCGTACAGCTCGATCTGCCAGTCCGCCGGTGAGGTGCCGATGACGAAGGTACGGCCGATCTCGCAGCGGTAGCCGCGGTAGGTGGCGCCCAGACAGACGGAGAGGAAGTCGCCCTCCTCGACCCGTCGGTCGGTGGGCCGGTGGGCGCGTTTGCCGGAGTTGGGGCCGGTGGCGACGGACGTCGCGAAGGCGGGGCCGTCCGCGCCGTGGTCGACCAGACGGCGTTCCAGCTCCAGCGCGAGATGCCGTTCCGTGCGGCCGACGAGGATGGACTCCAGGAGCTCGCCCAGGGCCTGGTCGGCGATCTCGGCGCCGATGCGCAGGCAGGAGATCTCCTCCTCGTCCTTCACCACCCTGAGCTGCTCGACGGCTCCGCCCAGCTCCGCGAGGCGCAGCCGGGGCACGACGGAGCTGATGGCTCTGTACCGGGCGACGGTGAGGTGATGCTCCTCCACGGCCAGGGATTCGGCGCGCTGTCCTCCGGCGAGATCGGCGGCGGCCACCGCGGGGTCACCTCCGGCGCCGGGGAGCCTGTGCACGCGCAGCGCCTCGTCCGGGCGGCCCTCGGTGGGGCGGTCGTCCGGCGGGCCGGTGCACACCAGGACGTCCTCGGTACGGCCGATCAGCAGGACGGCGTCCTTGGGGGCCGCGCCCGCCAGGTAGCGGACGTTGGCGGGGCGGGTGACCAGAGCGGAGTGGCTGCCGCCGGCTTGGCAGTGGTCCCGCAGGCGGGATCTTCGGGTGGCGTACACCTCTGACATGACACGAGCGTAGGAGTCTTGTAGGTGCGGCGCCGTTCGGGAGGGCCGAGTGGGGGGCGGTTGCGGTCGTTCCGCCGGGTGCGGGTCGGTGGGGGCTTGTCGCGCCCACGCGGCGGAGCCGCACATCGATACAGCGCGGCGGAGCCGCACATCGATACAGCCCCGCGTCCCTCGGGCGGGACCAGTCCCCTGAGCCAAAAGGAGCCGCCCTACCAGCTCGGCGGACTCGCTATGGAGCGTGCCAATACGTCGTCCAGGACCTGTGCCGTCTGCTGAACGTCCAGCTGGGAGTTGTCGATGATCGGCAGGCCCGAGCCGTACCAGCCCGCCATGCGGCCGTGGATGCGGGCCACCTCCTCGTCGGTGAGGCGGCGGTTGCCGGAGCGTTCCGCGTTGCGCTCCAGGACGATCTCCAGGCCCGGGAGGAGAACCACCGGCAGCAGGCCGGGGCCCACGTGGCGCTTCCAGCCGCCGAGGCCCACGACCGGGCGGTCGGGGAAGACGGCGTCGTCGAGGATGCAGGAGATGCCGTTGGCCAGGAAGTTGCGCGCGGCGAAGCCGCAGGTGCGGCGGGCCAGGCGGTACTGGGCCTCGGAGTGGTCGTTCCAGCCGGTCTGGGGGTCGGCGAAGCCGGAGCGGACCCATTCGCGGACGTCGTCAAGGCTGATGTGGGCGGTGGGGATCCGGCGATGGTCGGCCCAGTACTTGGCGACGCTGGTCTTTCCGGCGCCCGCGGGGCCGATGAGCAGCACCGCGAGGGTCGTACCGGCCGGATCGGGCACGGCCGGGGGGCTCGGCATGGCGACCGGGCCGCCGGGCGGCAGCGGCACGTGGCCGGTGGTGTCCGGGGCCGGAGGCGGCGGGACGTGCTGAGGAGTGGGTGGGACCGAGCCCGGCGGCGGTGCGGTGAAGCCCGGTGCCGGGGGCACGGGAGCGGCTCCCTGGTGCGGGCCCGGGTGCGGCGGACCCGGGTGGTGTGCGGCCGGTGACCAGCCGACGGCCCGTCCGTGCCCCGGCTGGTGGGGCGGCGGCAGCGGAGAACCCACTGCGTGCTGCATCCGGTGCCACTCCATCTCGTACGGGCCATTGGCGCTGGCAGCGAGGCGCGAACCCCGCTCCCTACCGAACGGTACCGCCCCCGGCCTTCGTTTGGTGAACGGCCGGGGGCGGTCCGAAGTGCCCATGTGTACACGGAAAATCGGGCGTACGGCGTCCCGGCGGACTTACTGGCCCACTTCTCCGTACGCGGCGAGGAGCACTGCCGGGTCAGGTCCCTCCAGGACGGTGGGCTTGGCCAGGCCGTCCAGGACGATGAAGCGGAGCAGGTCGCCGCGGGACTTCTTGTCGACCTTCATGGTCTCCAGCAGCTTGGGCCACTGGTCGTAGCGGTAGTGCAGCGGAAGACCGACCGCTTCCAGGATCGTGCGGTGCCGGTCGGCGGTCGCGTCGTCCAGGCGCCCGGCCAGGCGCCCCAGTTCGGCGGCGAAGTGCATGCCGACGGCCACCGCGGCGCCGTGACGCCACTTGTAGCGCTCGTTCTTCTCGATGGCGTGGCCGAGGGTGTGGCCGTAATTGAGGATCTCGCGCAGGCCCGACTCCTTCAGGTCCGAGGAGACGACCTCGGCCTTCACCCGGATCGAGCGCTCGATCAGCTCGGCGGTGTTCGGTCCGGCCGGGGTGCGGGCGGCCTGGGGATCGGACTCGATGAGGTCGAGGATCGCCGGGTCGGCGATGAAGCCGGCCTTGATGACCTCGGCGAGCCCGGAGACATAGTCGTTGACCGGGAGGGAGTCCAGCGCGGCCAGGTCGCACAGGACGCCGGCGGGCGGGTGGAAGGCGCCGACGAGGTTCTTGCCCTCGGCGGTGTTGATGCCGGTCTTGCCGCCGACGGCCGCGTCCACCATGGCCAGCACAGTGGTGGGGATCGCGATCCAGCGCACCCCGCGCAGCCAGGTCGCCGCCACGAACCCGGCGAGGTCGGTGGTGGCGCCGCCGCCGACGCCGACGACGACATCGGTGCGGGTGAAGCCGGACTGGCCGAGCGCCTTCCAGCAGTAGGCGGCGACCTCGGCGGTCTTGGCCTCCTCCGCGTTCGGCACCTGGATGGCGACGGCGTCGTAGCCCTGCTCGACGAGGTCGCCGCGCAGCGCGTCGCCGGTCTCGGCGAGGGCCTCGGGGTGGATGACGGCGACCCGCTTGACCCTGTCCCCGATCAACCCGCCGAGCTCGCCCAGGAGTTGACGGCCCACCAGGACCTCGTACGGCTCACTGCCCGCCGTACCGCCGACCTGGATCCGCGTCACTGCCTCGCTCATGCTTCCTTCAACTCCAGTGCGTCCAGGGCGACTTGGGTTACCTCATCGGGCGTACGGCCATCAGTGGCGACGACCGCCGTCGCGATCCCCTCGTACAGATGACGGCGGGCCTCCATCAGCTCGCGCCACTGCTTGCGCGGGTTGACGGCGAGCAGCGGGCGGGCGGCGTTCAGTCCCGTGCGCTTGACCGCCTCCTCGACGTCCATCGAGAGGTAGACGACGCGCTGTCCGGCGAGCAGCGCCCGCGTGTCCGCGTCGAGAATCGCGCCGCCGCCCAGGGCCAGGACGCCGTCGTGCTCGGCGAGGGCCTGGTGCACCGCCCGTTTCTCGATCGCGCGGAAGGCGGGCTCGCCCTCGTCGACGAAGATCTCGGCGATGGTCCGGCCCTGCTCGGCGACGATGTCGTCGTCGGTGTCGCGGTAGCCGACGCCGAGCCGCTCGGCGAGCAGCTGTCCGACGGTGGACTTGCCCACGCCCATCGGGCCGACCAGGACGACGACCGGCGCAGGGCTCATCGGATGGCCAGGTTGTCGAGGTACGACTGAACGTTGCGCCGGGTCTCGGGCACGCTGTCGCCGCCGAACTTCTCCGCGACCGCGTCCGCGAGGACGAGGGCCACCATGGCCTCGGCGACGATTCCGGCGGCCGGGACCGCGGAGACGTCGGAGCGCTGGTGGTGCGCCTGGGTCGCCTCACCGGTCGTCACGTCCACCGTCTGCAGCGCGCGCGGCACGGTCGCGATCGGCTTCATCGCGGCGCGGACACGCAGCAGCTCCCCGGTGGTCAGACCGCCCTCGGTGCCGCCGGAGCGACCGGTGACCCGGCGGATACCCTCGTCGGTCTTCACGATCTCGTCGTGCGCCTTGGAGCCCGGCACCCGCGCCAGCTCGAAGCCGTCGCCGATCTCGACGCCCTTGATGGCCTGGATGCCCATGAGCGCTCCGGCGAGCCGGGCGTCCAGCTTGCGGTCCCAGTGCACATGCGAGCCGAGGCCGACGGGAACGCCGTACGCCAGGATCTCGACCACGCCACCGAGGGTGTCGCCGTCCTTGTGGGCCTGGTCGACCTCCGCGACCATCGCCTTCGACGCGTCCGCGTCCAGGCAGCGCAACGGGTCGGCATCCAGCTTCTCGA
Source organism: Streptomyces sp. P17 (assembly GCF_032436805.1). Lineage (NCBI taxonomy): Bacteria > Bacillati > Actinomycetota > Actinomycetes > Kitasatosporales > Streptomycetaceae > Streptomyces > Streptomyces sp. P17. The sequence goes on from NZ_JAVRBF010000024.1 coordinate 27,136, forward strand.
CGTCGGCCGGGGTCGGGTAGACGCCCTGCGGGGCCTTGACGGAGCACAGCTCGACGACGTGGCTGACGATCTCGATGCCGGCGGTCTCCTTCAGGTACGACCGCGCCACCGCGCCCAGCGCCACCCGGGCCGCCGTCTCACGCGCCGAGGCCCGCTCCAGGATCGGCCGGGCCTCGTCGAAGCCGTACTTCTGCATGCCCGCGAGGTCCGCGTGGCCGGGCCGGGGCCGGGTCAGCGGGGCGTTGCGGGCGAGGCCGGCGAGGATCTCCGGGTCGACCGGGTCGGCCGCCATGACCTGCTCCCACTTGGGCCACTCGGTGTTCCCGACCATGATCGCCACCGGGGAACCGAGGGTGAGGCCGTGCCGCACGCCGCCGAGGAAGGTGACCTCGTCGCGCTCGAACTTCATCCGCGCACCGCGGCCATAGCCGAGCCGGCGCCGGGCCAGGTGGTCCGCCACCATCTCCGTGGTGATCGGCACGCCGGCCGGAAGGCCCTCCAGCGTCGCCACGAGTGCGGGGCCGTGGGACTCCCCCGCGGTCAGCCAGCGCAACCTGCTCAACGATGCTCCTCAGTGCTCGCGCCCTGGTACTGCTCTTCGTACGCGCGTCCTCGCGTACGGCGACGGCAAGACCAGGTGCGCGGCCCCGGCCCGCCACTTCCGATCCTCCCACGTCCCGGGGCCGTCCCCGGCCGCCGGTCCATCAGTCGGACGCGAATGTGTCAGCCCGCGACGCGGCTGCGCCATCAGGCGGAGCTGTCCTCCGGACGCCGCTGCGGGGCGTACGCGCCCAGGTAGTCGGCGCCGCTCCCCTGGTCGTACCGGGCCGCCGCGGGGGCCGGAGGCGCCTGGCGCAGCGCACGGCGGTGGACGATCTTGTTGCGCAGCTTCAGGCCCCAGGTCGCCAGAACGGCGAGCACGATCAGCACGAGCACGGTGTTCTGCACCCAGTCGGGCAGGAACCACAGCAGGCTCTCGAAGATCTGGCTCTTGCCGGACGCCAGCGGCTGACCTGTGGACATCGGACGTGTTCCCCTCCTGGTCCCGCCCCCTGCGGAACCGGAAGGATCTTATCGGGCGTCGAGCGCGTGTTCGCCCGCTTTCCGCATGGCGTCCAGCGGGGCCGGGGTGCGTCCCGTCATCTGCTCGACCTGGAGCACCGCCTGATGCACCAGCAGGTCGAGCCCGCTGACCACGGCCCCGCCGAACATGGACCAGCGGGCCGCGAGCGGGGTGGGCCAGGGGTCGTAGAGCACGTCGAACAGCGTGGCGGGACGCTCCGGTACGGCGGAGGCGAGCTCGTCGGTCGCACCGGCCGGAGTGGTCGCGATGACCAGGGGCGCGCGGAGCGCCTCGGCGGCGTCCGCCCACTCCGCCGTACGCACCTCGACGTCGAGCCGCTCGCCCCACTGCCGCATCTCCGCGGCACGGGCGGCGCTGCGGACGTAGGCGACGACCTCACCGGTGCAGATACGGGCGAGCGCGGCCAGGGCGGAGGACGCGGTGGCGCCGGCGCCCAGGATCGCCGCCGAGCCGACCTGCTCGATGCCGCGTTCGCGCAGGGCGGCGACCATGCCGGGGATGTCGGTGTTGTCGCCGACGCGGCGGCCGTCCTCGGTGAACACGACGGTGTTGACCGCCTCGACCGAGCGGGCCGTCTCGCTGATCTCGTCGAGCAGCGGGATGACCGCCCGCTTCAGCGGCATGGTCAGCGACAGTCCGGCCCACTCACGACCGAGCTCGGCGAAGAACCCGGGCAGTGCGGCCTCGTCCACCTCGAACCGGTCGTACGTCCAGCCCGCGAGCCCCAGCGCCTCGTACGCGGCGCGGTGCAGCACCGGCGACAGGGAGTGGGCGATGGGCGAACCGAGCACGGCGGCCCGACGGGCGTCTGGGCCCTGACCTGTCATTGCACCTGTCCTTGTGCCGTCAGTCGTTGTTCCGCGATGCGTTGAACTGCTCGACCAGCTTCTCGTGCTCGGCGAGCGTCTTGGTGAACTTGCTGGTCTTGCCGTCCAGCGAGATGAAGTAGTACCAGCCGTCGTCCGTCGGGTTGAGCGCGCCCTTGAGCGCCTGCTCACCGGGGTTGTCGATGGGGCCGGGCGGCAGTCCCTTGACGTAGTACGTGTTGTACGGGTTGTTGTACTGCCTGAGCTCGGCGATCGTCAGGTCGATCTTGCTCTGGTTCTTGATGTAGTTGTACGTGGAGTCGAACTCCAGAGAGCCGTAGGTCTCGGGGTTGCCGGGCTTGAGGCGGTTGTAGACGACCTCGGCCATCTTGCGGAAGTCGTCGTGGCTGGTGCCCTCGGCCTGCGCCAGGCTCGCCACGGTGAGCAGCTGCCACGGGTTGTCCAGGCCCAGGCCCTCGGCCTTCTTCTCCAGGCCGAGGGCCTCGTACTTCTCCGTGGCCCGTGCGACCATCTGCTTGAGGACCGCCTCGGGCTTCTGCCCCTTGGCCACCGGATAGCTGGACGGGTAGAGGAAGCCTTCCAGCGGGTCCTTGACGTTCTTGTGGTTGGTCGCCCACTCGGGGAGACCCAGGCTCTTCCACTCCTCGTCGGCGACCTTCGCCGTGGTGCCCTTGTCGAGTTCGAGACGCGCGTCGATCAGCTTGTAGACCGCGACGTTGCGGGTGCCCTCGGGGATGATCAGGTTGTTCTGGCTCTCCGGGCTGAGCATCATGTCGACCGCGTTGTCGGCCGACATCTCCTTCTCCAGCGTGTAGACCCCGGCCTGGATCGAGTTGCCCTTGGGGTTCTGCTGCTGAGCGGCCACGAACGCGTCGACGCTCTTGACCACACCCTTCGCCTTCAGCTCCTGGCCGATGGCATAGCCGCCCGCGCCCTTGGGGATCTCGACGGTCACCTGCTCGCCGTTGCCGCTTCCCGCGTAGTCCGGGGCGTCGCCGAAACGATCCTGGTAAAACTGGTACCCGACATATCCGACCCCGGCGATGCCTCCGCCGAACACCAGCAGCACCACCAGACAGGCGCATCCGCTACGGCGCTTCTTGCCGCCTTTGCCGCCCCGGCCCCGCCGGTCCCCGCGGCCGCGCCGGCGCCCCGGCTCGTCGTCGAAGTCGTCGTCATCGTCGCCGCCCGCGAAGAAGGCGTGCTCGCCCTGGTCGGGTCCCGGATCCCAGTCGGGACGCGGCTCCGGCTCGGCCCGGCGCCGGCTCGGCGGCTCCGGCGGCGGGTATGCCTCGGGCGTGCCGTAGGAGTCCGGCTGCTGCTCGCCGTAGGAGGCGGACTGCTGACCGTACGGGTCCGAGGGGTCGGTGTACTGAACATGCGCATGCGTGCCGGTGCCCCAGCCGCCGTCGTAGCCCTGCTGACCCTGCCCCTGGTAGTGCTGCTGCTGGTCGTACTGGTGCGGGTACTGCTGCTGCGGGTACTCCTGCTGCGCCTGACCGTATCCGGCCTGCTGGCCGGTGCCCCAGTCGCCGTACTGCGGCTGCTGCGGCTGCTCCGGATAGTGCTGCGGCTGGCCGCCGTGGGGGGACTGCTGGCCCGGCTGGGCCTGCTGTCCCTCCCATCCACCGTCCCCGTAATACGGGTCCTCGGGATGCCACGGTTCGGAGCCCCGGCCCCGGCCATACTCAGTCATCGATCCCCTAGAGCCGCGAGGCGGCGGTCGCGCAGCGTCCGGCCCGGCTTCCGTTCCGCCTCTCTTTGTGCGGCAGCTGTTCGAACACCGCCGCATCGCGCGGAACGTTACCGTATCGCGATCAGATGACCACTTCGACGCCCTCGCCGGGTGCTTTACCTGACACCCGTTCGGATTCCAGTGCCTGCTGGAGGATGATCACAGCGGCTGCCTGGTCAATGACCGATCTGCCCTTTTTCGACTTCACGCCCGAGGCGCGCAGTCCCTGACTGGCCGTCACCGTGGTCATCCGCTCGTCCACGAGCCGTACCGGAACCGGGGCGATGCCCTTCGCGAGCTCCTGGGCGAAGCCGCGGACCTTGACCGCGGCCGGGCCCTCGCCCCCCTTGAGGGAGCGCGGGAGCCCGACGACGACTTCGATCGGCTCGTACTCCTCGACCAGCTGCTTCAACCGGCGCTGAGCCGCGGGGACATCCCGGCCGGGGACCGTCTCCACCGGGGTGGCGAGGATCCCGTCGGGGTCGCACGAGGCGACCCCGATACGGGCGTCCCCGACGTCGATGGCGAGCCGACGTCCTCTGCGCATTACTTGGCCGTCTCCCCGACCAGGCGCTCCACGGCGTCCACGGCGTCGCCGATGGCGGCCGGGTTCTGGCCGCCGCCCTGGGCGACGTCCGGCTTGCCGCCACCGCCGCCGCCGAGGGTCTTGGCGGCCGTACGGACCAGGTCGCCGGCCTTCAGACCGCGCTCGCGGGCGGCCTCGTTGGTGGCGATGACCGTCAGCGGCTTGCCGTTGACCGTGGTGAAGAGGGCCACGACAGCGGCCCGGCCGCCCTGGATGCGGCCCCGCACATCGAGGACGAGCCTGCGCAGGTCGTCGGCGGTGGTGCCGTCCGGGACCTGGCCGGTCACCAGGGCGATACCGCGTACGTCCTTGGCGGACTCGGCGAGACCGGCGGCGGCCTGGAGGACCTTCTCCGCGCGGAACTTCTCGATCTCCTTCTCGGCGTCCTTCAGCTTGCCGAGCATGGCGGAGACCTTCTCCGGGAGCTCCTCCGGGCGGCCCTTGATCAGCTCCTGGAGCTGGGCGACGACGGTGTGCTCCCGGGCGAGGAAGTTGTAGGCGTCGACACCGACGAGGGCCTCGATACGGCGCACACCCGAGCCGATCGACGACTCGCCGAGCAGCTTGACCAGGCCGAGCTGGGCCGTGTTGTGCACGTGGGTGCCGCCGCACAGCTCCTTGGAGAAGTCGCCGATGGTCACGACGCGCACGCGCTCGCCGTACTTCTCGCCGAACTCGGCGATGGCGCCCTGCTTCTTGGCCTCGTCGATGCCCATGACATCGGCGCGGACGTCGAGGTCGCGGGCGAGCACCTCGTTGATCTGCTGCTCGACGTCGGTCATCACGGCCGTCGGAACGGCGGACGGCGAACCGAAGTCGAAGCGGAAACGGCCGGGCTGGTTCTCGGAACCGGCCTGGGCGGCCGTCGGGCCCAGGGCGTCGCGCAGGGCCTGGTGGGTCAGGTGGGTGGCCGAGTGGGCGCGGGCGATGGCCTTGCGGCGGAGGTTGTCGATCAAGGCCTGGGCCTTGGCGCCGACGGTGACCTCGCCGACCTGGACGACGCCCTTGTGGACGTACACACCCGGGACCGGCTTCTGGCAGTCGCGGACCTCGATGACGGCACCGGAGTCGACCTTGATCCGGCCGGTGTCGCCGATCTGGCCGCCGCCCTCGGCGTAGAACGGGGTGCGGTCGAGGACGATCTCGACCTCGTCGCCCTCGGTGGCGGCCGGGGAGGAGACGCCGTCGACGAGGATGCCGACGATCGTCGACTCGCCCTCGGTGTCGGTGTAGCCGATGAACTCGGTCTCACCGGCGCTGTCGGCGATCTCGCGGTAGGCGCCCATGTCGGCGTGGCCGGTCTTCTTGGCCTGGGCGTCGGCCTTGGCGCGCTCGCGCTGCTCCTTCATCAGGCGCCGGAAGCCGTCCTCGTCCACGGACAGGCCCTGTTCGGCGGCCATCTCCAGGGTGAGGTCGATCGGGAAACCCCAGGTGTCGTGGAGCAGGAACGCCTTGTCGCCGGCGAGCACGGTGCCACCGGCCTGCTTGGTCTCGGTGACGGCGGTGTCGAGGATGTTGGTGCCGGCCTTCAGCGTCTTGAGGAAGGCGTTCTCCTCGGCGACGGCGACCTTCTCGATGCGCTCGCGGTCGGTGACCAGCTCCGGGTACTGCTGGCCCATCATCGCGATGACGGTGTCCACGAGCTCCTTGACGACCGGACCCGTGGCGCCGAGCAGCCGCATGTTGCGGATGGCGCGGCGCATGATGCGGCGCAGGACGTAACCGCGGCCTTCGTTGCCCGGCGTGACGCCGTCGCCGATGAGCATCACGGCGGTGCGCATGTGGTCGGTGACCACGCGCAGGGAGACGTCGGAGCCGTGGGCGTCGCCGTAGGCCACACCGGTCAGCTCGGTGGCCTTCTTGATGACGGCCATGGAGGTGTCGATCTCGTACATGTTCTGCACGCCCTGCAGAATCATGGCGAGCCGCTCCAGGCCGAGCCCGGTGTCGATGTTCTTGCTCGGCAGGTCGCCGAGGATCTCGAAGCTCTCCTTGCCGGTGCCCTCGCCCCGCTCGTACTGCATGAAGACGAGGTTCCAGATCTCCACGTACCGCTCGTCGTTGGCGGCGGGACCGCCCTCGACGCCGAACTCGGGGCCGCGGTCGTAGTTGATCTCGGAGCAGGGGCCGCAGGGGCCGGGGACGCCCATGGACCAGTAGTTGTCCTTCATGCCGAGGCGCTGGATGCGCTCCTTCGGCACACCGACGACCTCGTGCCAGATGCGCTCGGCCTCGTCGTCGTCCTTGTAGACGGTGATCCAGAGCTTCTCCGGCTCCAGGCCGTAACCACCCTTGTCCTGGGGGCTGGTGAGCAGCTCCCAGGCGTACTTGATGGCGCCTTCCTTGAAGTAGTCACCGAAGGAGAAGTTGCCGCACATCTGGAAGAACGTGCCGTGCCGGGTGGTCTTGCCGACCTCTTCGATGTCCGGGGTGCGCACGCACTTCTGCACGCTGGTGGCGCGGTCGAAGGGCGGCTTGACCTCACCCAGGAAGTAGGGCTTGAAGGGAACCATGCCGGCGGGGACGAGGAGGAGAGTCGGGTCGTCCGCGATGAGCGACGCCGAAGGGACGACGGTGTGCCCGCGCTCCTCGAAGAAGCTCAGCCAGCGGCGGCGGATCTCAGCCGACTCCATCAGTGGTCCTCATTCCGGTTGTACGAATTCGTCTTGTACGTGTACGACGTGCTGTCGATGACGTACGTCTTCGGCTTGGTGCGGTTCTCGATCGCGGCATGCCGCCGCGGCGCGGGGAGTTCGGGGTCCGCGTTGATGCCCAACGCGTCCTCCAGCTCGGCCTCCCGCTGGGCCATGTTGTCGCGGACGTCGAGCGCGAAGCCCACCGCGCGGTCCTTGAGGCGGCTGCCGGCCTCAAGTGCCTTGTTGGCGGCCTGGGTGGCCAGGTGCTCGGGGGTCAGCTGCTTGATCTTGCGGTTGACCTTGGTGGTGGCCCATACACCGGCCGCGACACCTGTGGTGAACCAGAAGGTACGGCGGAACATCGCTGGATCAGCCCTTCTTCCGCTTGCTCCGCCGTGCGGCCGGAACCGTGCGGCCCACGATCACGGTACGTCGGGGTTCCTTGGCGGGCACGTCGTCCTTGCGGCCCGCGATGGCCCGGCGCACGCCGTAGCCGAAGGCCGCGACCTTGACCAGGGGGCCGCCGAAGGTGGAGGCCACCGTGGTCGACAGCGCGGAGGCGTTGGAGGTGACCTCCTGGACGTCGGAGGCGATGGCGTCGACCCGGTCGATCTGGGTCTGCGCCGAACGCACCGCCGAGGAGGCGTCCGCCAGGAGCGGGACGGCCTGATCGGTCACGTCCGCGACCAGCTTGGTGGTCGCCCTGAGCGTCTGGGCCAGCCTCACCAGTGCCACGGCGAGGAAGGAGACCAGGATCGCCCAGAACACCGCCACCAGGATCCCGGCCACCTCTCCACCGGACACTGTTGCACCCGCTCCCTGAAACGTGCCTCAACATCGAAAAGTCGTGAGGTCGAGCCTATCGCGCCGGGCGCGGGGCTCCGTACCGGATTACCGCCCGTGGGAGCGCCGAGTTGCGCGAAGCGATTGTACGGAGTGAATACGGTTCAGTACGCTCCGTATCCCATGCGAGATCGACAGCGTGAGGACACCACGGTGGCCGGCAATCTGCCCTTGGAGCTCGACGCGTTCGTCGGGCGTACGGCCGAACTCGCGGGGCTGGCCGAGGCGCTCGGCGGGACGCGTCTGGTGACGGTGACCGGAGTGGGCGGGGTGGGCAAGTCGCGGCTGGCGGCCCACGCGGCCGCCCGGTGCGCGCCGCCGGACGGGGTGTGGCGGGTGGAGCTGGCGCCGGTGCGGGATCCGGCGTTCGTCGACCACGCGGTGGTGGCGGCGCTGGGGCTCACCGACCACACCACCCGCCCGCCGCGCGAGACGCTCCTCGACCGGCTCGCCGAACGTCAACTCCTGCTGCTCCTGGACGGGTTCGAGCACCTGGTCGACGCCTGTGCCGAGCTGGTGACCGAACTGCTGGGACGGGCGCCGGGGCTGAAGGTCCTCGCCGTGGGCCGCCGCCCGCTCGCGGTGCCGGGCGAGAAGCTCTTCCCGCTGGCGCCGCTCGCCGAGGACGAGGCCGTCGAGTTGTTCGCGGACCGGGCCGCGCTGCACGGGGTGAAGGTCGCCGGCGAAGACGACGTACGGGAGCTGTGCCGGCGCCTCGACGGGATCCCGCTGGCGGTGGAGCTGGCGGCAGGGCGGCTGCGGGCGCTGTCGCCGGGGCAGTTGCTGGCCCGCCTCGACGACCGGTTCCGGCTGCTGACCCGGGGCGGAGGGGACGCGTCGTGGCGTCATCGGACGCTGCGGACGGCGATCGGCTGGAGCCATGAACTGTGCACGCCCGAGGAGCGGTTGCTGTGGGCGCGTCTTTCGGTGTTCGCCGGGCGGTTCGACCTGGAGGCCGTGGAGTACGTGTGCAGCGGGCACGGTCTGCACGCCGACGACGTCCTCGACGTGCTCTCGGAACTCCTCGCGCAGTCGGTGGTCTCCCGCGAGGAGACCGCGTCGGGTGTGCGCTACCGCATGCTGGACACGGTCCGCGCCTACGGCGCCGACTGGCTGGCGGCGACCGGTGACGCGGAGCGGCTGCGGCGCCGGCACCGCGACTGGTACCTGGGCCTTGCGACCTGGTGCGAGCTGGACTGGTTCTCGCCGCGCCAGACCGAGGTCGCCGCGCGCGTGGAGGCGGAGCTGCCGAATCTGCGCACCGCCCTGGGGCACTGTCTGTCCGAGCCCGACGAGGCACATCTGGGCCAGCTCCTCGCGGGCTCCCTGTGGTTCTACTGGGTCGGCTGCGGCCGCCTCTCGGAGGGCCGCCACTGGCTGGACCAGGCCGTCCGGCTGGACTCCGGCCATGAGCAGTCCCGGCTGAAGGCCCTGTGGGTGCTCGGTTATGTGGCGGTCCTCCAGGGCGACGCCGTGGCCGCGCTGGCCGCGCTGCACGAGTGCCGTGAGGAGGCGGAGCTGTCGGCGAACCCGACCGCGGCGGCCTACGCCGAGCACCGCACCGGTTGCCTTGCCCTGGTCAGCGACGACATGGCCCGTGCTGAAACGCTGCTGCGCTCGGCGCTGGCCCGCTACCAGGAGATCGGCGAGCTCAACAGCAACGTCCTCATGGGCCAGGTGGAGCTCGCGATGGCCCGGGCCTTCCAGGGCGATCTGACCGAGGCGGTACGGCTGTGCGAGGACGTGCGCCAGGTGTGCGAGGACCACGGCGAGCGCTGGGCGCGGTCGTACGCGCTGTATGTGCTGGCGTACGCGGCCTGGCGCGAGGGGGATCAGGGACGCGCGCGTGAGCTGCTGACGGACTGCCTGGCCGACGCCCACTCCTTCCACGACCTGCTGGGCTCGGTGCTCACGGTGGAACTGCTGGCCCTGGTCACGGCGGCCGACGGCGATCCGGCGGAGGCGGCGGTGCTGCAAGGGGCGGCCGGGCGGATGTGGCCGTCGGTGGGGCTGCCGCTGTTCGGCTCGGCGTACTACAACGCCCCGCACGAACTGTGCGAGGCCATGGCCCGGGAGCGGCTGGGCGACGAGCGGTACGAGGAGTGCGTACGGGCGGGTGCGCGGCTCGACCGGGAGGCGGCGGTGGACCGGGCACTGCGTCCCGGGCGGTCGGGGGCCAGGGCGCTGGAGGCGCTGCCCGCGCCGCGCGGGCCCGTGCGGCGCACCGAGGTCACCCTCGACATGCACGAACCCGCCGCCTCGCCCACCCGGAAGGGCGGGGAGACGGCGGGCTGACGCACAGGTGGTGCTACGTCCGCCGAAGGATCAACGGGCGTAGTACTCGACGACGAGCTGCTCGTCGCAGATCACCGGGATCTCCTTGCGGTTCGGCTCACGGTCCAGGCGGAACGCCAGGGCCTTGAGGTTCACCTGGAGGTAGCGCGGGGTCTCACCGTCGGGGGCGAAGCCGCCCTCACGGGCGATGGAGAAGAGGGTCTTCTCACGGCTGCGCTCACGGACCATCACGACGTCGTCGGGCTTGACGCGGAAGGACGGCTTGTCGACCTTCTGGCCGTTGACCTCGATGTGGCCGTGAACGACCATCTGACGGGCCTGGTAGATGGTGCGGGCGATGCCCGAACGCAGGACCAGGGCGTCGAGACGACGCTCCAGCTCGATGATCAGGGCCTCACCGGTCTTGCCCTGGACCTTCGAGGCACGCTCGTAGGCGCGGACGAGCTGGCGCTCGGACACGTCGTACTGCGCGCGCAGACGCTGCTTCTCCAGCAGACGGACCTTGTAGTCCGAGTTCTGCTTGCGGCCACGGCCGTGCTCACCCGGCGGGTAGGGACGGGCCTCGAAGTACTTGACGGCCTTCGGGGTCAGCGCGATGCCGAGGGCACGCGACTTCTTGACCTTGGGGCGGGACTGATTCGCCACTTGTTTCTCATTTCCTGGTTTTCGGCTTGTCAGGGTTGTGGGAGGTCGCATCCGCAGCCTGGGAGACCCCGCGGGTCCGGTCGGTCGGACCTGCTGGGCAGCCGCTCCCTGGTCTGGGCACATACGTGCAGCACGCGAGTGGCCCACCGACCGTTCCCGTCGTACGACGAGTGGTGGTGGGCTGCCCGCGACACCGTTCGACGGTGCGCGACGCTCCTGGAGCCGGTTCCTGAGAACCGGGTCTCCGGCTGACCGTCCCGTTCTGACTGCACGGGACACAGCACTCCGAGGGATTCTACAGGCTGCTCAGGACCGCTTGCGACCGAGGTGCTGCCTGGTCCACTCCACCGCGTCCGCGTACCGCGCCTCGGCGCCGTGCCGGGTCGGGGTGTAGTACTCGCGGTCCTTGAGGGCGTCCGGGGCGTACTGCTGCTCGGCGATGCCCTCGGCCAGGTCGTGCGGATACACATACCCCTGCGCGTGACCGAGCTTGGCGGCGCCCTTGTAGTGCCCGTCGCGCAGATGCGGCGGCACGGGCCCGGCCAGTCCCTTGCGCACGTCCTCCATGGCGGCGCCGATGGCGGTGGTCGCGGAGTTGGACTTCGGGGCCAGGGCGAGGGCGATGGTGGCGTGGCTGAGGGTGAGGGCGGCCTCCGGGAAGCCGATCATGGCGACGGCCTGGGCGGCGGCGACCGCGATGGGCAGGGCGTTCGGATCGGCGAGGCCGATGTCCTCGCTGGCCGAGATCATCAGGCGGCGGGCGATGAAGCGGGGGTCCTCGCCGGCCTCGATCATCCGGGCCAGGTAGTGCAGGGCCGCGTCGACGTCGGAGCCGCGGATGGACTTGATCAGGGCGCTGGCCACGTCGTAGTGCTGGTCGCCGTCGCGGTCGTACTTCACCGCCGCCCGGTCGACAGTCTCCTCCAGGGTCTGCAGCCCGATCTCCGACTCACCCTTGTCGAGGGCGGCCCCGGCGGCGGCCTCCAGGGCGGTGAGCGCGCGGCGGGCATCGCCGCCGGCGATGCGCAGCAGGTGGTCCTCGGTGTCCTCGGGGAGGGTGACGGCGTCCTTGAGGCCGCGCTCGTCGCTCAGCGCCCGCCGCAGCAGACCTCTGACGTCGTCGTCGGTGAGGGGTTCGAGGGTCAGCAGCAGGGAGCGGGACAGCAGCGGGGAGATGATCGAGAAGTACGGGTTCTCGGTGGTCGCCGCGATCAGGGTCACCCAGCGGTTCTCCACCGCCGGGAGCAGGGAGTCCTGCTGGGCCTTGCTGAAGCGGTGGATCTCGTCGAGGAAGAGGACGGTCTCCTTGCCGAAGCCGCCGGTGGCCCGGCGGGCGCCCTCGATGACCGCGCGGACCTCCTTGACCCCCGCGGTGATCGCGGACAGCTCCACGAACCGCTTGTTGGTGGCCTTGGAGACGACGTACGCGAGGGTCGTCTTGCCGGTGCCGGGCGGGCCCCAAAGGATCACCGAGGAGGGTCCGGCCGGGCCGCCGCCGGACTCGCCGACCAGTCTGCGCAGCGGTGAGCCCGGCTTCAGCAGGTGCTGCTGGCCCACCACCTCGTCGAGGGTGCGCGGGCGCATCCGAACAGCCAGGGGACTGGCCGTCGGGTCCTTCTCCTGGCGTTCTTCGGCTGCGGCGGTGAACAGGTCGGGCTCCACGCTGAAACCCTAATTCACCGCACTGACAATGCCCTCGGCGCTGTCAGCTGGTCCAGAAGTCCCACCAGCGGGTCATGATCAGGATGCCGATGACCCCGATGTGCAACACCGGCAGGACCCAGGTGAACTCGCTGAAGAAGCCCTTCAGCCAGCGCGGCCCGGGCAGGAAGCCGTTGCGCACGTTGAGCGAGGTCACGTACCAGAACATGATGATCGTCGCGACCCAGGCCAGCGAGCACCACAGGCACAGGGCGCCGATGCGGTACAGCGACTGGAACTGCAGCCAGGTGCAGAAGCCGATGCCGAAGAGGGTGCCGGCGTTGAAGGTGAGCCAGTACCAGCGCGGGAAGCGGGCGCGGGCGAGCAGGCTCACGCCGACGCCGATGACGATGCCGTAGGCGACGAGACCCAGCATCGGGTTGGGGAAGCCGAAGGCCGAGGCCTGGTCGCTCTCCATGACGCTGCCGCAGGAGACGACGGGGTTCAGGCTGCACCCGGGGACGAAGGTCTTTCCCTCGACCTTGGCCTCCAGCAGCTTGAACTTGTCGAGCGTGATGACCCACGCGGCGAGCAGTCCGGCGGCGCCGGTGATCACCAGCATCAGCGCGAACGCGCGACTGCCTCCCACCACCCGCGGCACGGCCTCCGCGCGCTCCGGCTCGGGTTCGGTGGAGACGTCGTTGACTGTGGTCTTGCTCATCACGCCGATTCCGTCTGCTTGAGAGTTGGACCTTCTTCGGGCAGGGGCCATTGTGCCGCACACAGACCTCTGTCCACCGTTCGGTGGACATAAGGAAGTACGCCCAGTCGTCCCTGAGCGTTCGATTCCGGCCGAGGTTCGAACGCATGACAGCACACGCGAACGACCTCGCCGTGGACGTACGGGGGCTGCGCAAGCAGTACGGCGACGTGACCGCGGTCGACGTCCGGGTCTTGGGCACGGATCCCGCGATGGGCACGCGTGCGTGGCGCTCATGTGTCGGAATCGTCTGGCAGGGCGAATCGGCGCCCGTCGAGTTGACGGTCCGCGAAACCGTCCGTCATTTCGCCCGCTACTACCCCAGGCCGCGCGACCCCGAGGAGGTCATCGGTCTGGTGGGCTGGAGGAGAAGGCGGGAAGCCGGATCAAGGCCCTGTCGGGCGGCCGGCGCCGACGGCTGAATGCGGCGCTGGGTGTGATCGGCGGCCCCGACCTGCTGCTCCTGGACGAGCCGACGACCGGCTTCGCCCCGGCGGCCCGGCGGCCCGGCGCCGGTTCTGGGACCTGATCCGCGCCCTCGCCGACGAGGGCATCACCATCCTCCTCACCACGCACTACCTGGAGGAGGCGGAGGCCTTGGCCGACCGTCTCGCCGTGGTGACCGCGGGCCGCATCGTCGCCGAGGGCCGCCCGGCCGCCCTGCGGGACCGGTACGGCACCGACGCCACCGTCGAGCGGACCGAGCCGGACGGCGCCCCGCGCACCGAGCGCACGCGGACCCCGACCCGCACGGTCGCCGAACTGATGCGCCGCTTCGACGGTGAGATCCCGGGGCTCAGCGTGAGCCGCCACTATCTGACTGCGGCGGCTGCGGGGGGCGTTCGTGGCGGTGGGCGTCATCAACCTCGTGCCGGTGCTGGGCTGGGCGCTGCTGTGGTGGCCCGGGGACGAAGCCGATATCCGCTGAAGGACCTGCCGCGCGGCGACCTCGCTCGGGCGGTACGGGCGGCCGCGCGCGGGGAGACGGTACTGGCGGCGCGGCTGGTGGACCAGCTGCGCACCAAGCCGGAGCGCCCTGGGCTGTCGGAGCGGGAGACGGCGGTACCGCGCCCGGTGGCGTAGGGCTGCACGAACGCGGAGATCGGGCGGCGGCTGTTCATCGGGGAGCCGACGGTGAAGACCCATCTGCTGCGGATCTTCGGGGAGTTGGGGGTGGACGACCGCACGGCGGCGGTCACCAGGGCCTGCGGCACGGGCTGCTCGACCCATGAGGAAGGCGCCGGACAGCTGCCCGGCGCCTTCGTGTCAGGCGGTCAGCCGAGCCTGGCCTCCAGCTCGGCCACGATCTCGTTCACGCCGATCGCCGTCTGCTCGCCGGACTCCATGTCCTTGAGCTGGACGACGCCTTCGGCGAGGTCGCGTTCGCCGGCGACGACCGTGTAGCGCGCCCCGCTGCGGTTGGCGTTCTTCATGGCGCCCTTGAGGCCCTTGGCGCCGTAGGAGAAGTCCGCGGCGATGCCCACCTTGCGCAGCTCGGTCACCTTGGCGAACAGGACCCGGCGGGCCTCCTCGCCCAGCGGGACCGCGAACACGCTGGTCAGGGAGGGGAGTTCGAGCTCCACGCTCTCCGCCTCCAGCGCGAGGACCGTGCGGTCGACGCCGAGGGCCCAGCCGACGGACGGCAGCGCGGGGCCGCCGATCATCTCGGAGAGACCGTCGTAGCGGCCGCCCCCGCCCACCGCGGACTGGGAGCCCAGACCGTCGTGGACGAACTCGAACGTCGTACGGGTGTAGTAGTCCAGGCCGCGGACCAGCTTGGGGTCGTCCTCGAAGACGACGCCGGCGGCCGTGATCAGCTCGCGGACCTCCTCGTGGTACGCCTTGCAGGCGTCGCAGAGGTAGTCGCGCAGCAGCGGCGCGTCCCCGAGCTGCTTCTGGACCGACTCGCGCTTGTCGTCCAGGACGCGCAGCGGGTTGATCTCCGCGCGGCTCAGGGTGTCCTCGTCCAGGTCCAGGCCGCGCAGGAAATCCTGGAGCGCGGCGCGGTAGACCGGGCGGCACTCCTTGTCGCCCAGGCTGTTGAGCAGGATGCGGAAGTCGCTCAGGCCCAGCGAGCGGTACGCCTGGTCGGCCAGGATGATCAACTCGGCGTCCAGCGCCGGGTCCTCGGCCCCGATCGCCTCGGCGCCGACCTGGGAGAAGTGCCTGTAGCGGCCCTTCTGGGGGCGCTCGTAGCGGTAGTACGAGCCGGAGTACCAGAGCTTGACCGGCAGGTTGCCCGCCTTGTGCAGGTTGGCCTCCAGCGCGGCGCGCAGCACGGACGCCGTGCCCTCGGGGCGCAGGGCCAGCTTGTCGCCGCCCTTGGTCTCGAAGGCGTACATCTCCTTGGTCACGATGTCGGTGGACTCACCGACACCGCGTGCGAACAGCTCGACGTTCTCGAAGCCGGGCGTCTCGATGTAGCCGTAGCCGGAGTTGCGCAGCGGGGCGGCGATGGCCTCGCGGACGGCAAGGAACTTGGCGCTGTCCGGCGGGATCAGGTCGTAGGTGCCCTTGGGGGCCTTGAAGGTGCTCACGGAAGGTCTCTCGTCACATTCCTCGTCGGGGAGCCCGCTGGGCTGCGCCGCGATCTTGGCGGCCGGCGGCCACCCGCCGCAGATACGGGTTGGTGGCGCGCTCCTGGCCGATGGTCGTCTGGGGGCCGTGGCCGGACAGCACCACGGTCGAGTCGTCGAGCGGCAGGCACACGCGGGCCAGCGAGTCGAGGATCTCGGCCATGTCACCGCCGGGCAGGTCGGTGCGTCCGATGGAGCCGGCGAACAGCAGGTCGCCCGAGAACAGGATCGGCGGGATGTCCGCCGCCTCGGGCAGGCCGAAGGTCACCGACCCCTTGGTATGGCCCGGCGCATGGGCGACGGTGAGCTCCATCCCCGCCAGCTCCAGCTTCGCGCCGTCGGTCAGCTCCTTGACGTCGTCCGGCTCCCCCACGGTCAGCTCGCCCATCAGCGGCATCCCGATGGAACGGCCGAGCGCCTTCTCGGGGTCGTTCATCATGTACCGGTCCTCGGGGTGGATCCAGGCCGGTACGTCGTGCGCGCCGCACACGGGGACGACCGAGGCCACATGGTCGAGGTGGCCATGGGTGAGGACGACGGCGACGGGCTTGAGCCGATGCTTCTTCAGTGCTTCCTCGACTCCGGGGGCCGCCTGGTGGCCCGGGTCGATGATCACGCACTCCTCACCGGCGGCGGGGGCGACGAGATAGCAGTTCGTCCCCCAGGCCCCGGCGGGGAACCCGGCAATGAGCACGATCGTCCTTCGTTGTGTCGGTTTTGGTGACAAGTCGGTGGGCTGCGCCTGAGGTCAGAGCCTACCGGCGCTGCCGATTCCTCAGCGAACCCATATACGGTACGGGGCACACGCAGAGGGTCGGCCCACCGGACGCACTCGTACCGGTCGACGCATTCAGACGCTTGAGGAGACAACCCCGTGGTCAGCCAGGAACAGCGGCGGCGTCAGCTCGCCCGGGAGAAGTTCTTGCGGCAGCAGCAGCGGCGTACGGACGCGCGGCGCAAGTCACGCACGCGCAACGCGGTGATCGCGTCCGCGCTCGGCGTCGTCATCATCGGCAGCGTCGGGCTCTATACGGCCGGCGCCTTCGAAGGGGACGACGGCAAGTCGAACGCGGGCGCCGAGGTCACCCCGAGCGCGCCGCCGACCAGCAAGGCCCCGGACCCGTGCAAGAAGCCGGCCGCGGGCAAGGTCGAGACCATGAGCTGGAAGAAGGAGCCGGCCATGACCATCGACAAGTCCGCGGACTACACGATGAAGCTGGACACCACGTGCGGCGAGATCGACATAGCGCTCAAGGCGTCGGCCGCCCCGCGCACGGTCAACTCGTTCAACTTCCTCGTGAACAAGGGCTACCTCGACCGCACCAAGTGCCACCGGCTGGTCGACAGCGGCATCTTCGTGCTCCAGTGCGGCGACCCGACGGGCACCGGCACCGGCGGTCCCGGCTACACGATCCCGGACGAGAACCTCAAGGACAAGAGCCTCAAGGGCAACACGTACCCGGCGGGAACGGTTGCGATGGCGAACCAGTTCAACGCCCAGACCGGTGAGGGCAAGGACTCCGGCGGCAGCCAGTTCTTCCTCGTCTACCAGGACAGCCCGCTGCCGGCCAACTACACACCGTTCGGCACGGTGTCGGAGGCCGGCATGAAGGTCCTCAAGAAGGTCGCGGCCGCTGGAGCGCAGGCCGCGGACCCCACGACGGGCAACACGGCGCCCAACGCGACCGTGGTGATCAACAAGGCAACTGTCACCAAATCCTGACCCCCCAACTGCGAAATTTCGGTCGCGCGGGATGCGGACAGGCAACCCGCCGGTCGCCTATGTTGGCCGTGACGAAACTGTGGACGATGCCCGGGGGCGCTGAAGCCCCACGCAGGCATCATGTGGAGGAGGCGCTGTGAGCAGCGACCCGTGGGGCCGCGTCGACGAGACGGGGACCGTGTACGTGCGTACGGCCGACGGCGAGCAGGTCGTCGGTTCCTGGCAGGCCGGCTCCCCCGAGGAAGCGTTGGCCTACTTCGAGCGCAAGTACGAAGGCCTGGTTGTCGAGATCGGCCTCCTCGAGAAGCGAGTGAAGACCACCGACCTGTCCGCGAAGGACGCGCAGGTCGCGATCGACCACATCCGCGAGCAGGTCGACGCGCATCACGCGGTCGGTGACCTGGACGCGCTGCGGCAGCGTCTGGACAAGCTCGTGGAGACCGTCGAGAAGCGGCGGGAGGAGCGCAAGCAGCAGCGCGCGAAGCAGTCCGACGAGGCGCGGCACGCCAAGGAGGCGCTGGTCGCCGAGGCCGAGGAGCTGGCGCAGTCCGACCAGTGGCGGGCGGCCGGTGAGCGGCTGCGGTCGCTGGTGGACACCTGGAAGGGGCTGCCGCGTCTCGACCGCAAGTCGGACGACGAGCTGTGGCACCGCTTCTCGCACGCGCGCTCGGCGTTCTCCAAGCGGCGCAAGGCGCACTTCGCGGCCCTGGACGCGCAGCGCGAGGAGGCCCGTAAGACCAAGGAGCGGCTGGTCGCCGAGGCCGAGTCGCTGTCCGGGTCGACGGACTGGGGTCCGACGGCGGCGCGCTACCGCGAGCTGATGGCGGAGTGGAAGGCCGCGGGCCGCGCCCAGCGCGAGCACGAGGACGACCTGTGGAACCGCTTCCGCGGCGCCCAGGACGTGTTCTTCGCCGCGCGCAGCTCGGTCTTCGCCGAACGGGACGCCGAGCAGTCCGAGAACCTGAAGCTCAAGGAGGAGCTGGCCCATGAGGCCGAGAAGATCCTCCCGGTGACGGACCTGAAGGCCGCCCGTGCCGCGTTCCGCCAGATCAACGAGCGCTGGGAGGCCATCGGCCATGTGCCGCGGGACGCCCGGCCGAAGGTCGAGGGCCGGATGCACGCCGTAGAGCGGGCCATCCAGGAGGCCGAGGAGGCCGAGTGGCGCCGGACCAACCCGGAGGCACGCGCGCGTGCCGAGGGTCTGACCGGCCAGCTCCAGGCGGCCGTGGACAAGCTCCACCAGCAGATCGAGCAGGCGCGCGCCCAGGGCAACAACGCCAAGGCGGACAAGCTGGAGCGTGAGCTGGAGGGCCGCCAGGCCCTGCTGGGCCAGGCCCTGAAGGGCCTCCAGGAGTTCGGCGGCTGACCGGCACGCTCGGCATGAGAAGGGGCTCCCCGAGGGGAGCCCCTTTTCGTGCTCGTACGGCGGTTACGCCCGGCTGCGCGCCGAGGTCACCCGGTAGACGTCGTAGACGCCCTCGACGCCCCGGACCGCCTTCAGGACGTGCCCGAGGTGCTTCGGGTCGCCCATCTCGAACGTGAAGCGGGAGGTGGCGACACGGTCGCGGGAGGTCTGTACGGCCGCGGAGAGGATGTTGACGTGCTGGTCGGACAGGACGCGGGTGACGTCCGACAGCAGCCGGGAGCGGTCCAGGGCCTCGACCTGGATGGCGACCAGGAAGACCGAGGACTGGGTGGGCGCCCACTCGACCTCAAGGATGCGCTCGGGCTCGCGGGACAGTGACTCCACGTTGACGCAGTCACTGCGGTGAACCGATACGCCACTACCCCGGGTGACGAAGCCGATGATCGGGTCGCCGGGGACGGGCGTACAGCAGCGGGCGAGCTTGACCCACACATCGTCGACGCCCTTGACCACGACGCCCGGGTCCTGGCTGCTGCGCCGCTTGCGGCTGCGGCCACGGGCCGACGGGACCGACTCGTCGATCTCCTCGGTGGCCGCCTCCTCGCCGCCGAGGGCCTGCACCAGCTTCTGTACGACGTTCTGCGCGGCCACATGGCCCTCGCCGATCGCCGCGTACAGCGAGGAGATGTCGGGGTAGCGCATCTCGTGCGCGAGGGTGACGAGGGAGTCGCCGGTGAGGATGCGCTGGATCGGCAGGTTCTGCTTGCGCATCGCGCGGGCGATGGCGTCCTTGCCCTGCTCGATGGCCTCGTCGCGGCGCTCCTTGGAGAACCAGGCCCGGATCTTGTTGCGGGCGCGCGGCGACTTCACAAAGCCGAGCCAGTCGCGGGAGGGGCCCGCGCCGGCTGCCTTGGAGGTGAAGACCTCCACCAAGTCGCCGTTGTCCAGGGTGGATTCGAGCGGTACGAGACGGCCGTTGACCCGCGCGCCTATGGTGCGGTGGCCGACCTCGGTGTGGACGGCGTAGGCGAAGTCCACCGGAGTGGCACCCGCCGGGAGCGCTATGACGTCGCCCTTGGGGGTGAAGACGAAGACCTCGTTGCGGGACAGGTCGAAGCGCAGGGACTCCAGGAACTCGCCCGGGTCCTCGGTCTCCTTCTGCCAGTCCAGCAACTGGCGCAGCCACGCCATGTCGTTGAGGTGGTCGTCCTTGCCCTTGCCGGCCTTCGGCACGTCGGTGCGCACCTTGGAGGCGCCGGCGACGGCCTCCTGCTTGTACTTCCAGTGCGCGGCGATGCCGTACTCGGCGCGGCGGTGCATGTCGAAGGTGCGGATCTGCAGCTCGACGGGCTTGCCGTTGGGGCCGATGACCGTCGTGTGCAGTGACTGGTACATGTTAAACTTGGGCATCGCGATGTAGTCCTTGAACCGCCCCGGAACCGGGTTCCAGCGGGCGTGGACGGTGCCCAGAGCCGCGTAGCAGTCGCGGACGGTGTCCACCAGGACGCGGATGCCCACCAGGTCGTAGATCTCCGCGAAGTCACGGCCGCGGACGATCATCTTCTGGTAGACGCTGTAGTAGTGCTTCGGGCGGCCGGTGACGGTGGCCTTGATGCGGGCGGCGCGCAGATCCTGCTGGACCTCGTCGGTCACTATGGCCAGGTACTCGTCACGCTTGGGTGCTCTTTCGGCCACCAGCCGGACGATCTCGTCGTACATCTTGGGGTAGAGGATCGCGAAGGCGAGGTCCTCCAGTTCCCACTTGATGGTGTTCATGCCCAGGCGATGGGCGAGCGGCGCGTAGATCTCCAGGGTCTCGCGCGCCTTCTTCTCCTGCTTCTCGCGCTTGAGGTAGCGCATGGTGCGCATGTTGTGCAGACGGTCGGCGAGCTTGATGACCAGGACGCGCGGGTCCTTGGCCATGGCGACGACCATCTTGCGCACGGTCTCGGCCTGCGCGGCCTCGCCGAACTTGACCTTGTCCAGCTTGGTGACGCCGTCGACGAGCAGGGCCACGGAGTCGCCGAAGTCACGGCGGAGCTGGTCGAGGCCGTACTCGGTGTCCTCGACCGTGTCGTGCAGCAGGCCCGCCATGAGTGTGGCCGGGTCCATGCCGAGCTCGGCGAGGATGGTGGTGACGGCGAGCGGGTGCGTGATGTACGGGTCGCCGCTCTTGCGCTTCTGGCCGCGGTGCCAGCGCTCGGCGACCTGGTAGGCCTTCTCGATCTGGCGGAGCGTGGCCGTCTCGATCTTCGGGTCGTTGCTGCGCACTATCCGCAGCAGCGGCTCCAGGACCGGGTTGTAGGGGTTGGAGCGCTGGACGCCGAGGCGGGCCAGGCGGGCGCGGACGCGGTTGGAGGAGCCGGTGCGGGGCGGCTGGCCGGTGTTGGGGCGGACCGCGGGGGTCGAGGGGCGCTCGGGCGGGGCCGGCTTGGGGCGC
Organism: Streptomyces sp. P17; assembly: GCF_032436805.1. Classification (NCBI taxonomy): domain Bacteria; kingdom Bacillati; phylum Actinomycetota; class Actinomycetes; order Kitasatosporales; family Streptomycetaceae; genus Streptomyces; species Streptomyces sp. P17. Next base: position 48,293 of record NZ_JAVRBF010000024.1, read on the forward strand.
GACTGGTCGGCCGACTTGTCGACGGGCGCGGACTGGGCGTGCTCGACCGGCCCATGCGCGTCGTTCTTCGCGTTCGGCGTCTTCGGCGCGGGCTTGTCCGCGGGGCCCGAGGCGGAGTCGGGCTTGGCGGCGGTCAGGTGCTGGGCCTCGTCTGGCAAGAGGACTCCTCGTGCGCGATCCGGGTCCCCCGGTCAGGCTCCGGAGACCCCATGGTAGCGATCCTGCGCCCCAGGATCGCCTTCAGGCCGATGTGAGGGCCTTATACGGAAGAAACACAAGGGGCGGGCCCGGGATTCCTCGGCGGTGTCCTTCGGGTGTCCGACGGCTTTCGAGGGCCTCGCGTACGGGTGTCCCGCAGTGGTGCGCCCGGACATGCGCGCGGGGCGCACGCCTCCCTTCCGGGAAGGTGCGCCCCGCGTCCGTGGGTCTCGTTCAGATCTTGAGCAGAGCCTCCAGAGGGGCTCCGTCGAGGGCCGGTGCCAGCCGGGCACGGCCGCCGAGGAAGCCGAGCTCCATCAGCACGGCGAGGCCGGCGACCTCGGCGCCCGCCCTGCGGATGAGCTGGATCGAGGCCTCCGCGGTGCCGCCGGTGGCGAGGACGTCGTCGACGACCAGGACACGGTCCTCGGCGACGAGGTCCTCGGCGTGCACCTCGATCTCCGCGGAGCCGTACTCCAGGTCGTAGGCCTGGCTGAGGGTGGCTCCGGGAAGCTTGCCCGCCTTGCGCACCGGGATGAAGCCGAGTCCGGCGCGGACGGCGACGGGGGCGCCGAGGATGAAGCCACGGGCCTCCAGACCGACGACCTTGGTGGCGCCGGTGCGCTCGGCGATCTGCGCGAGGGCGTCGGTGAGCGCGGTGAACGCGGCCGGGTCCGCGAGCAGCGGGGTGATGTCCTTGAACATCACGCCCGGCTCCGGGTAGTCGGCCACATCACGGATGCGGCTGAGCAGCAGCTCCTCGATGTCGGTCATCGGCGCTTCCCCGAGGGTCGGCCACGGCCCCGGGTGCGGGACGCGGGCTGGTTGCGGGGGCCGACGACCGCGGGCGCGGCGTCGTCCGGCTCGTCGTCGAGGGGCTCGTCGACGGGGCCGGCGTCCAGGGTCTCGCCCCTGGCCGCGGCCTGGGCGCGCTTGGCGAGTACGCGCTTGCGCAGCGCCTTCATCTGCGGCTCGCGCTCCTTGAGGTCGGCGACGAGCGGGGTGGCGATGAAGATCGAGGAGTACGCACCGGCGGCGAGGCCGACGAACAGCGACAGCGAGATGTCGTTCAGCATGCCGGCGCCGAGGAAACCGCCACCGATGAACAGCAGGCCCGCCACCGGCAGCAGCGCGACCACCGTGGTGTTGACGGAACGGACCAGGGTGCTGTTGATCGAACGGTTGGCGACATCGCTGTAGGTCCAGCGCGTCTGTTTGGTGATGTCCTTCGTCTGCTCCTTGAGGCTGTCGAAGACGACCACCGTGTCGTAGAGCGAATAACCGAGGATGGTCAGCAGACCGATCACCGTACCCGGGGTGACCTCGAAGCCCACGAGGGCGTAGATGCCGACCGTGATGGTGATGTCGTGGATCAGGGCGACGAACGCGGCGACCGCCATGCGCCACTCGAAGGCGATCGCCAGATAGATCACCACAAGGACCAGGAAGATCCCGAGTCCCTGCCAGGCCTTGTTGGCGATCTGCTCACCCCAGCTGGGGCCGACCAGCTCGCCGGTGACGTCGTTCTCGTCGACCTTCAGGTCCTTGGCGAGCTCCGCGGAGACCTTGTCGGCCGCGCTGGTGTCGATGCCCGCGACCTGGATGCGCAGCTTGCCGTCGCCGAGCTTCTGGACGATCGCGTCGTGGCCGGAGGCCTTTTCCGCGTACTCCTGCGCCTGGGAGACCGAGACGGAGGTCTTCGGGGTGGTGAAGACCGCGCCGCCCTGGAACTCGATGCCCATGTTCAGGCCGCGCACCGCGAGGCCCACGATCGCCGTGATGGTGATCAGGATGGACAGGCCGTACCACAGCTTGCGGTTGCCGACGAAGTCGTAGCCGACCTCGCCACGGTGCAGTCGGGCGCCGAGGGTGCCGAGCTTCGACATCTCACGCCTCCTTCGGGTCGACGGGGCCGGCGGCGGGACGGCGGGTACGGCGCAGCGGTGGCTTGGCCCCCAGTCGCTTGGGGTCGAGGCCGGACCAGCGGTGGCCGTTCGCGAAGAACTTCCTGCGGGCCAGGAGGGTCAGCAGGGGCTTGGTGAACAGGAACACGACCACCACGTCGAGCACGGTGGTCAGGCCGAGCGTGAACGCGAAGCCCTGGACCTTGCCGACGGTGACGACGAACAGCACCGCGGCGGCCAGGAACGACACGAAGTCGGAGACCAGGATGGTGCGCCGGGCGCGCGGCCAGGCCCGCTCGACGGCGGGGCGCAGCGAGCGGCCCTCGCGGATCTCGTCCCGGACGCGTTCGAAGTACACGATGAACGAGTCCGCCGTGATGCCGATGGCGACGATGGCACCGCAGACGGCCGGCAGGTTCAACGCGAAGCCGATGGCCGGGCCGAGCAGCGACATGATCACGTAGGTGAGCGCGGCGGAGACCAGCAGCGAGGCGATGGCGACGAGCGACAGGCCGCGGTAGTAGACCACCAGGTAGAGGATGACCAGGGCGAGACCGATCGCGCCCGCGATCAGACCGGCCTTGAGCTGCTCGCCGCCGAGCGCGGCGGTCACGGTGGTGACGCTGTCCTCGCTGAAGGACAGCGGCAGGGCGCCGTACGACAGCATGTTGGCGAGGCTCTGGGCGGACTCCTGGTTGAAGTTGCCGGAGATCTCGGCGCTGCCGCCGGTCAGGGCCTGGCTGACTCGCGGGTCGGAGACGACCTCGTTGTCCAGGACGATGGCGAACTGGTTCTGCGGGGGCTGGTTCTGCGCAAGCTTGCCGGTGATCTCGCCGAACTTCTTGCGGCCCTCGCCCGTGAACTCCATGTTCACGGTCCAGCCGGCGGCGGTCGTGGTGTTGAAGGCCGCCTCGGCCTTGTCGACGTCCGTGCCGTCGACCTCGGCCGGGCCCAGGATGTACTTCTGCCACTGGCCGCCCGCGTTCTGGCCGCAGGCGACGGTGGAGTCGGTGGGCTTGGCGCCGTCGCCGGCCTTGGCGCGGGCCGTCTCGTCGGTGCAGTCGAGCGCGGCGTACTGCTTTTCGAGCTTGCCGGTGTCCGCGGAGCCGGAGGGGCTGGCACTGGCGGACGGGGAGGCGCTGGAGCTGGGGCTCGCCGATCCGGTGGGGTCGGCCTTCAGGGCGTCGGTGACCGCGCGGCCCTGGGTGGTGGAGGTCGCCGACGGCGTGCCGGTCGCCGAGGGGGACGAGGACGAGGTCGCCTTGTCCGTGGCCTTGTCCGACGCGCTGCCGGAAGGGCTCGGGGACGGGCTGGTCTTCGCGGCGGCGCCGGTGACCTCGGTGGCGATGACCGGGCGGAAGTACAGCTTGGCGGTGGTGCCGACCTGGTCCCGGGCTTCCTTGGAGTTCGTGCCCTTGGGGATGTTGACGATGATGTTCTTGTCGCCCTGGGTCTGGACCTCGGCCTCCGAGACACCAAGACCGTTGACACGCCGCTCCATGATCTCGACGGCGGTGTCCATGTTGGTCTTGTTGATCGCGGATTCCTGGCCCGGCTCGGCCTCCGCGCGGAGCGTGATGCTCGTACCGCCGGCCAGGTCGATACCGAGTCGCGGGGTGGTGTGCCCGGAGAGGAACATTCCCCCGGTGAGCGCCACGATGGCGATCAGGATGAGGACCAGCGAGCGCCCCGGCCTGCTCTGGGCGCTCGCGCTCCGGCCCTTCTTAGGTGCTGCCACCTTCTCGTACTCCCTCTCGGGCCGCCTCTCGCCCGGTGGGCGCCGGCGGCCATGACATGTAGTCGGGATCCGGTGCGAGAGCCGCGCGCGCCCGGGGCGCGCGGGTCACGCCCGCGCGCTCCGGGAGGCGGCTACTTCGCGTCGGACTCGCCGTCGGACTTCTTCGGCTCGCTGTCGGCCTTCGTCTCGGCGGCCGCGACGTCGTCGGAGGGCTCCTCGTCGGTGTCCGCGTCCTTCTTCCCGAGGTCGACGGACTTCTCGTCGGAGGCGGCGGCAGCGTCGTCGGACTCGGTGAGGGAGGAGGCGTCGTCCGGGACGACGTCGGCGTCGGCCTTCAGGTCGTGCTCGATGCCGTGGACGATGCGGTTGTACTCGTCGTCGGAGAGGACGGCACCGATGGCGTTCTTGGCGAAGAGCAGGTCCACACCCGGGCCGGCGTCGAGGAGGACGGTGTCCTCATTGACCTCCTTGACCGTGGCATACATGCCCCCGATGGTGCGGACGCCGGAACCGGGCTGCATCTGGTTCCGCATGTCGGCGGCCTGCTGCTGCTTCTTCTTGGCCGACCGGGTCATCAGGAACATGGCCCCGATGAGCACGATGAACGGGAGGAGGGTCACGAGACTCACGGGTCGGAACTTCCTTCACACGACCGCGATGGTGAGCGGCCTGATGGTTGGGGGTTTAAGTGCCGCCGACAACGGCGGCATCGGCGGAGTCTAAGCGAGTCCGCGTGCAAGGAACAACGCTCAGCATGGCACCGAGGTTCCTGACCCCGCCAATGCCCGCGCCGTGCGAGCCCCGGCACGGCGCCCTCACGCCCCGAACAGGTCCCCTTGTCCGTTTCCCACAGCCCCCGAGCGGGGCGGGGTGAGGCCGAGATGCGCCCATGCGGCGGGCGTGGCCACCCGGCCGCGGGGAGTGCGGGCCAGCAGACCCTCCCGGACGAGGAACGGCTCGGCGACCTCTTCCACGGTCTCGCGCTCCTCCCCCACCGCGACGGCGAGTGTCGACAGTCCGACCGGGCCGCCGCCGAAGAGCTTGAGCAGGGCTTCGAGGACGCCCCGGTCGAGCCGGTCGAGCCCGCGCGCATCGACTTCGTAGACCTTCAGTGCCGCCGACGCGATGTCGCGCGTGATGATGCCGTCGGCCTTGACCTGCGCGTAGTCGCGGACGCGGCGCAGCAGACGGTTGGCGATACGGGGCGTGCCGCGGGAGCGGCCGGCGATCTCGGCGGCGCCGTCGGCCTCGATCTCGACGTCGAGCAGATGCGCGGAGCGGTGGACGACGCGCTCCAGCTCGGCGGGCTCGTAGAACTCCATGTGCGCGGTGAAGCCGAAGCGGTCGCGCAGCGGGGGCGGCAGCAGTCCCGCGCGTGTGGTGGCGCCGACCAGGGTGAAGGGGGGCAGCTCAAGGGGGATGGCGGTGGCGCCGGGGCCTTTGCCGACGATCACGTCGACGCGGAAATCCTCCATCGCCATGTAGAGCATCTCCTCGGCGGGCCGGGACATGCGGTGGATCTCGTCGAGGAAGAGGACCTCGCCCTCCTGGAGGGAGGAGAGGATCGCCGCGAGATCGCCGGCGTGCTGGATGGCGGGCCCCGAGGTGATGCGGATCGGAGCGCCCATCTCGGCCGCGATGATCATCGACAGGGTGGTCTTGCCGAGGCCGGGGGCACCGGAGAGCAGGACATGGTCGGCGGTGGCGCCACGCGCGCGTGCGGCGCGCAGGACGAGGTCGAGCTGTTCGCGGACCTTCTCCTGGCCGATGAACTCGCCCAGGTCCTTGGGGCGCAGCGCCGCCTCGACGGCCTGGTCGTCACGGTCGGCGGACGCACCGACGAGCCGCTCCTCGGCGGGGGTGTCGGTTGTGTCGTCCCAGTTCACGGCGGTTCTCCTCGGTACGGGCTAGCGGGCGCGGTTCAGCGTCTGAAGGGCCGCCTTCAGCAGCCGGCCGACCTGAGGCGTGCCCTCGGCCGCCTCCGCCTGGGGCGCCACGGCGGACACGGCCTCGTCGGCCTCACGGGTCGCGTACCCGAGGCCGATCAGAGCCGCGTGCAGTTGGTCGCGCCAGCCCTGGGTGACCGGTGCGCCGACGGCGGGGGCGCCGATCGGCTCGCCGAGCCGGTCCTTGAACTCCAGCAGCAGTTTCTGCGCGCCCTTCTTGCCGATGCCGGGGACGGCGGTGAGCGCCTTCTCGTCGCTGGTCGCGACGGCTCTGCGCAAGGCGTCGGGCGAGTGCACGGCGAGCATGGCCTGCGCCAGGCGCGGTCCGACGCCGCTCGCGGTCTGGAGCAGCTCGAAGGTCTGCCGCTCGTCGTCGTCCGCGAAGCCGTACAGGGTCAGCGAGTCCTCGCGGACCACCAGCGAGGTGTGCAGCTTCGCGGGCTGACCGAGGCGGAGGGTGGAGAGCGTGTTCGGCGTGCACTGTACGGCCATGCCGACACCGCCGACCTCGACGACGGCGGCGTCGGGGGCGAGTGCGGCGACTGTGCCGCTCACAAAGGCGATCATGCCGTACGGCCTTTCGATGCGGTGGTCTGTGCTGCGTGCAGGGCCACGGCCTGCTGGAGTCGGTTCTGGACGGGGGCGCGCCAGATGTGGCAGATGGCGAGCGCGAGGGCGTCGGCGGCGTCCGCGGGCTTGGGTGGCGCGCCGAGCCGCAGCAGCCGGGTGACCATGGCGCCGACCTGCGCCTTGTCGGCGCGGCCGCTGCCGGTGACGGCGGCCTTGACCTCGCTGGGGGTGTGCAGGGCGACCGGGATGCCGCGGCGCGCGGCGCACAGCATGGCCACGGCGCTGGCCTGGGCGGTGCCCATCACGGTGCGGACGTTGTGCTGGCTGAACACCCGCTCCACGGCGACGAATTCAGGCCGGTGTTCATCGAGCCACTGCTCGATGCCCTGCTCGACGGCGACGAGGCGCTGCCCCAACTCGGCGTCCGTGGGGGTCCGTACGACACCGACGCCGAGCATGGTCAGCGGTCGTCCGGCGACGCCCTCGACCACACCGACCCCGCACCGCGTCAGTCCCGGGTCCACCCCCAGTACGCGCACTCGCCCCTCCCTTTCGATCGCCTGTTTGTGCAGGCTATCGGGTGCCACTGACAGCGCCCGACAACGCGACGGGCCGACGGGGTGTGTCCCGTCGGCCCGTTCGTATCCGGAGCGTCGGCTCAGGCGTCCACCTTCTCCATGATCTCGTCACTCACATCGAAGTTGGCGAAGACGTTCTGCACGTCGTCGCTGTCCTCCAGCGCGTCGATCAGCTTGAAGATCTTCCTGGCGCCCTCTTCGTCCAGCTCGACCTGGACGGAGGGCACGAAGCTGGAGTCGGCGGAGTCGTAGTCGATGCCGGCGCCCTGGAGGGCGGTGCGGACGGCGACCAGGTCGGTGGCCTCGCTGATGACCTCGAAGGACTCACCGAGGTCGTTGACCTCCTCGGCGCCCGCGTCCAGGACGGCGCCGAGGACGTCGTCCTCGGTCAGCTCACCCTTGGGCACGATGACAACGCCCTTGCGGCTGAACATGTACGACACGGAGCCCGGGTCGGCCATGTTGCCGCCGTTGCGGGTCATGGCGACGCGCACGTCGGAGGCGGCGCGGTTGCGGTTGTCGGTGAGGCACTCGATGAGCACCGCGACACCGTTCGGGCCGTAGCCCTCGTACATGATCGTCTCGTAGTCGGCGCCGCCGGCTTCGAGACCGCCGCCGCGCTTGATCGCGGAGTCGATGTTCTTGTTCGGAACCGACTGCTTCTTGGCCTTCTGGACGGCGTCATAGAGCGTCGGGTTGCCTTCGAGGTCGACGCCGCCCATGCGCGCCGCGACCTCGATGTTCTTGATCAGCTTCGCGAAGAGCTTGCCGCGCTTGGCATCGATCACGGCCTTCTTGTGCTTCGTCGTGGCCCATTTAGAGTGGCCGGACATCTGCCTGTCTCCTTCGCGTAACCCGTCTATGAACGAACGCCAGAGATCCTACAAGGACTCGGCCGCACGGTTGGCGCGCACCATCTCGACGAATAGCCCGTGCACGCGGTGGTCGCCGGTCAGTTCCGGGTGGAACGACGTGGCGAGCGCGTTGCCCTGGCGGACCGCGACGATGTGGCCGTCGTGCTCGGCGAGAACCTCGGCCTCGGCGCCCACGGACTCCACCCAGGGGGCGCGGATGAAGACGCCCTCCACAGGATCGCCCGGGATGCCCCGCACGTCGAGGGATGCCTCGAAGGACTCGTTCTGGCGGCCGAAGGCGTTGCGGCGCACGATCATGTCGATGCCGCCGATGGTCTCCTGTCCCGAGCGCGGGTCGAGGATCTTGTCGGCCAGCATGATCATGCCCGCGCAGGTGCCGTAGACGGGCAGTCCGGCACGCACGCGTGCGCGCAGCGGCTCCATCACGCCGAACAGGACGGCGAGCTTGGAGATGGTGGTGGACTCACCGCCGGGGATGACCAGGCCGTCGATGTCATCGAGCTCTTCGGGGCGCCGCACCGGCCTGGCCACGGCGTCGGCCGCGGCCAGGGCGATGAGGTGCTCCCGTACGTCGCCCTGGAGTGCGAGCACTCCGACCACGGGAGCGGTCATTACCAGCCTCGGTTCGCGTAGCGCTCGGCCTCGGGCAGGGTGTCGCAGTTGATGCCGACCATGGCCTCGCCGAGGTTGCGGGACGCGTCCGCGATGATCTTCGGGTCGTCGTAGAAGGTGGTGGCCTTCACGATGGCGGCGGCGCGCTTGGCCGGGTCGCCGGACTTGAAGATGCCGGAGCCGACGAAGACGCCCTCGGCGCCGAGCTGGCGCATCAGCGCGGCGTCGGCGGGGGTGGCGACGCCACCGGCGGAGAACAGCACGACCGGGAGCTTGCCGAGCTCGGAGACTTCCTTGACCAGCTCGTACGGGGCGCGCAGCTCCTTGGCGGCGGCGTACAGCTCGTTGTTGTCGAAGCCGCGCAGCTTGGCGATCTCGTTCTTGATCTGGCGCAGGTGGCGGACGGCCTCGACGACGTTGCCGGTGCCGGCCTCGCCCTTGGAGCGGATCATCGCGGCGCCCTCGGCGATACGGCGCAGGGCCTCGCCCAGGTTGGTGGCACCGCAGACGAAGGGGGTCGTGAACGCCCACTTGTCGGAGTGGTTGACCTCGTCGGCCGGGGTCAGGACCTCGGACTCGTCGATGTAGTCCACGCCGAGGGACTGCAGGACCTGGGCCTCGACGAAGTGGCCGATGCGGGACTTGGCCATCACCGGGATGGAGACCGCATCGATGATGCCCTCGATCATGTCCGGGTCGGACATCCGGGCCACGCCGCCGTCCTTGCGGATGTCGGCCGGGACCCGCTCCAGGGCCATGACGGCGACGGCGCCCGCGTCCTCGGCGATCTTCGCCTGCTCCGGCGTGACGACGTCCATGATCACGCCGCCCTTGAGCTGCTCGGCCATGCCGCGCTTGACGCGGGCGGTACCGGTGGCGGGAGCCTGGTTCTCGGTGATGGACACGGATTGACCTCACATACGGGAAAAGAGGGGTTTCTACAGCACCGAGGAAACGTGAATGGACCAGGCCACAGCAAGGGCCAATGGTGAGGCGGTGGATCCTTTTCGCGTACGGCGCCGACTAGGCAGCCCGGTCCGTCAGCGCCGACGGCGGCTCGTCGTCCATCTCGAAGGCCAGCGGGAACGGCGCGTGCCCGGCCAGCCGGAACCAGCGCACCTTGCGGTGCCGGCGCAGCGCCCGGGCGGCGCGCACGGCGTCGTTGTGGAAGCGCCGGGCCATCGGCACCCTGCGCACCGCCTCGGTCAGTTCACGGGCGGCGGCCTCTCCCCCGGGCGCCTGCCGCACCTCCTCGACCTGCTGGGCCTCGGCGAACACGGCCCGCAGCGCCTGGCTGAGCTCGCTCTCGGCGACCTCCCGCTGCTCCTCCTCGGCCTGCCGGGCGGCATGGGCGGCCTCGTAGAGGACGATCGAGGCGGCCGGGTCGAGCACCCCGGAGGTGGCGAGCTCCTGGGTCACCGAGGCCCGCCTGAGCAGTTGCGCGTCGAGCGCGGCACGGGTCGCGTCGATCCGGGCGTGCAGCCGGTCGAGCCGGCCCGCGGTCCAGCTCAGGTACAGGCCGATCGCGACAAGGGCGACGAGGATCCAGATGAGGGTTGCGGTCACGGGCGGCAAGGTTACCGACGCCCGGCCCGGGCGCTACGAGCGCCCACGCGCGCGTGCCGCCGCCACAGCCCTCATGCACGCGCGCGGACGCCGCGAGCCCCGATGCGCGCCGTCACCTCAAGCCCTACGCGCACACCCTGCCGACCGGCCCCCGCGCGCGCGTGCGTTCAGTCCCGCGCCAACCCCAACCGCGCCCGCAGCCCCGGCGCCCGCTCGTCCGCCGCTGCCACCGCTGTCGTCCCGTCGGTCACCGTCTCGTACACCGACAGGATGTCCGCGCCGACCGTCGACCAGTCGAAGCGGCGGACATGGGCGCTGCCCCGCTCGCGCAGTTCGGCGCGGCGGGCCGGGTCCTCCAGCAGGCGTACCGCCGCCTCGGCGAGCGCGTCGGCGTCCTCGTTGGCGAAGAGTTCGCCCGCCGCTCCCTGGTCCAGCACCTGCGCGAAGGCGTCCAGGTCCGAGGCGAGCACCGGTGCCCCCGCCGACATCGCCTCGACCAGGATGATCCCGAAGCTCTCGCCGCCGGTGTTGGGGGCGACGTAGAGGTCGACACTGCGCAGGAAGCGGGCCTTGTCCTCGTCGCTGACCATGCCGAGGAACTCCACGCGCGAGCGCAGTTCCCGGGGCAGGTTCGCCACCGCCTCCTCCTCGTCGCCGCGCCCGGCGACCAGCAGCCTGCTCTGCGGCCGGGCGGCGAGGATCTTCGGCAGCGCCTTCATCAGCACCGGCAGGCCCTTGCGGGGCTCGTCGATCCGCCCTATGAAGCCGATCGTGTCGCCCTGCCACTCCGGCTTGGGCTCGGCCTTGGCGAAGAAGTCGACGTCGACGCCGTTGGGGATGACGACCGCGTCCCCGCCCAGGTGTTCCACCAGCGTGCGGCGGGCGTACTCGCTGACCGCGATGCGCGCGCTGATCTTCTCCAGGGCGGCCTGGAGGATCGAGTACGCGGCGATCATGGCCTTGGAGCGCGGGTTCGAGGTGTGGAAGGTGGCGACCAGCGGGCCCTGCGCTGCCCAGCAGGTCAGCAGCCCGAGGGACGGCGAGGACGGCTCGTGGATGTGGACGACGTCGAACGCGCCGTCGTGCAGCCAGCGCCGCACCCGCGCCGCCGACAGGAACCCGAAGTTCAGCCGGGCCACCGAGCCGTTGTACGGCACCGGGACCGCGCGGCCCGCCGAGACGACGTACGGCGGCAGGGGGGTGTCGTCGTCGGCGGGGGCGAGCACGGACACCTCGTGGCCGAGCCGGATGAAGTACTCGGCGAGATCGCGGATGTGGAACTGGACGCCGCCCGGCACGTCCCAGGAGTACGGGCAGACGATGCCGATCCTCACGACGAGCCCTTCTCGGCATCGAGAGCTGGGTCGAGATCGGCCACCCACAAGCGCTGCAGCATGTGCCAGTCCTCCGGATGCTCGGCGATCCCCGTGGCGAAGGCATCTGCCAGCGCCTGTGTCATGACAGACGTCTTCTCGGCCCGGGTACCTGTCTCGGGCACCTCGACAGGCGGATGCACCCGCCCCCGCATCACGGGCGAGTCGTCGTACCAGAGCGTCACCGGCAGCAGCAGCGCACCCGTCTGCTGGGCGAGCAGGGCAGGTCCGGCCGGCATCCGGGCCGTCTCGCCGAAGAACTTGACCTCGACGCCGGAGGCGGACAGATCACGGTCGGCGACCAGGCAGACCAGCCCGCCGTCGCGCAGTCGCCGGGCCAGTGTGCCGAACGCGGAGCCGCCGCTGTGCGGCAGCACCTCCATGCCGAGGCCCTCGCGGTAGGCGACGAACCGGTCGTAGAGGGTCTCCGGCTTCAGGCGCTCGGCGACCGTCGTGAACGGCGTCTGCAGCTTGGTGGTCACCCAGGCACCGGCCAGATCCCAGTTGCCCAGGTGCGGCAGCGCCAGGATGACGCCCTTCCCGGCCGCGAGACCGTCGGTCAGGTAGTGCAGGTCCTTGGCGTCGAACCCCGTCTTGACGCGTTCCGCGCTCCAGGCCGGGAGGCGGAAGGACTCCATCCAGTAGCGCAGATACGAGCGCATGCCCGCGCGCGAGAGCTCGGCGAGGCGCTCCGGGCTCGCGTCGGGCACCACGCGCGCGTAGTTGCTCTCCAGCCGCTGCACGCCCTTGCCGCGCCGCTTCCAGGCGGCGTCCGCGATCGTCCGGCCGAGCCGTACCGCGACCGGCTCGGGAAGCCTCCTGACGGTGCCCCAGCCAAGGCCGTACAGCGCGTCCGTCAGCCGCTCCTGGGCGCTCATTTCGCCGCCTCGCTCCCCTGCGCGGCGTTCTCCGGGGCGGCCTCCGCGTCCGCCTCTGCGGCCTCGCGGCGCACGGTGACGACGCGCTGGATCAGCGTGACCAGGCTGCCCACTGCGACGATCCACAGCGCGACGGGCAGCAGGTACTGGATCCCGGGTACCCCGAAGTCGTGCAGGCCCGCGAGACCGGCCGCGACCAGGGAGATCACCAGGCGCTCGGCCCGCTCGACCAGACCGTTCACGGCGACCGGAAGACCGATCGACTCGCCCCGGGCCTTGGTGTACGACACCACCTGGCCGCTCGCCAGACAGAAGATCGAGACCGCGCACAGGACGAGGTCGTCGCCGCCCCCGGCGTACCAGAGCGCGAAGCCGCCGAAGATCGCGCCGTCGGCGACGCGGTCGAGCGTGGAGTCCAGGAAGGCGCCCCAGCGGCTGGAGCGGCCCAGCTGCCGGGCCATGTTGCCGTCGACCAGGTCCGAGAACACGAACAGCGTGATCACGACCGTGCCCCAGAAGAGCTCGCCCTGCGGGTAGAACACCAGCGCGCCCGCCATCACGCCGGCGGTGCCGATCAGCGTGACCGTGTCGGGGCTGACGCCCCGCCGGATCAGAAACGCGGCGAACGGTGTGAGGACACGCGTGAAGAATGCACGCGCGTACTTGTTCAGCATGGCCTTCCCGAGGTTCGGTGTGGCCGCGCGGCCCCTGCTGGCCACCGGCTGGCCCATCGTAGCCACGCGCGCGCACGGCTGGCGGCCGGGCGCCGGTTCACACAACGCGCGGGAGCGGCGGGCGCGATCACGTCCTCCGTATGGACGCACCGTGACGGGAGTGGAAAGCTCGAAGAACCGCGGGCGTCACCGGAGCCGCCACCGCACGCGGATCCGCATGTCCGCGCCCACAAATGACCTCACCGTGCACGGGAGGCAAGGCCATGGGCGACAAGGCGAACGCACACCCCGGAGCCGCCGGCAGGGCAACAGCGGCCGACCACCCCGCGTCCGTACGGAATGTGGTGCTGGTCGGCCACTCCGGATCGGGCAAGACGACATTGGTGGAAGCTCTCGCGCTCACCGCGGGGGCAGTGAACCGGGCGGGCCGCGTGGAGGACGGCGGCACCGTCTCGGACTACGACGACATCGAGCACCGCCAGCAACGGTCGGTACAGCTCTCCCTGGTGCCCGTCGAATGGGACGGCATCAAGGTCAATCTTCTGGACACCCCCGGATACGCCGACTTCGTCGGGGAACTCAGGGCCGGTCTGCGAGCGGCGGACGCGGCCCTTTTCGTCGTCTCCGCCTCGGACGGCGTGGACGGCTCGACCCGCATGGTGTGGGAGGAGTGCGCGGCCGTCGGCATGCCGCGCGCCATCGTGGTCACGCACCTGGAGTCCGCGCGGGCGGACTACGAGGAGATGACGCGGATCTGCGCGGACGCCTTCGGCGCCGACGATCCTGACGCCGTGCTCCCGCTCTATCTGCCGCTGCACGGACCGCAGGCGCCGGACGGTCATGCGCCGGTGACCGGACTGATCGGGCTGCTGTCGCAGAAGCTGTTCGACTACTCCTCCGGGGGGCGCAAGGAGTCCGAGCCGGGCGAGGACCTGCTGCCGGGGATCGAGGAGGCCCGCAACCGGCTCATCGAGGGGATCATCGCCGAGAGCGAGGACGAGACCCTCATGGACCGCTATCTCGGCGGCGAGCAGATCGACGTGAAAACGCTCATCGACGACCTGGAGCGCGCGGTCGCGCGCGGAGTCTTCTTCCCCGTCCTGGCCGCCGCCCCCGCGGCCGAGGGCGCCCGGCAGGGGCTCGGCACCATCGAGCTGCTGGAGCTGGTCACCGGCGGCTTCCCGACGCCGCTGGAGCGCGAGGCGCCCCGCGTCACGACCGTCGACGGCAAGCCGCGCGAGCTGAAGCAGTGCGATCCGGACGGGCCGCTGGTCGCGGAGGTCGTGAAGACGGCGTCCGACCCGTATGTCGGCCGGGTCTCGCTCGTGCGTGTCTTCTCCGGCACCCTGCACCCCGACGAGACCGTCCATGTCTCCGGGCACGGGCTTGCCGACCGCGGGCACGAGGACCACGACGTCGACGAACGGATCGGCGCCCTGTCCCGGCCGTTCGGCAAACAGCAGCGGCCGCTCAGCCACTGCATCGCGGGCGACCTCGCGTGCGTGGCGAAGCTGAACCGCGCGGAGACCGGCGACACCCTCTCCGCCAAGGACGACCCGCTCCTGATGGAGCCCTGGGAGATGCCCGACCCGCTGCTGCCGCTCGCCATCCAGGCGCACAGCAAGGCCGACGAGGACAAGCTCTCCCAGGGCCTGTCCCGGCTGGTCGCCGAGGACCCCACCATGCGCCTGGAGCAGAACCAGGACACCCACCAGGTCGTCCTGTGGTGCCTCGGTGAAGCCCACGCCGACGTCGCCCTGGAACGGCTGCGCAGCCGCTACGGCGTCCAGGTCGACGTCGTACCGCACCGGGTCTCCCTGCGGGAGACGTTCGCCGCCAAGTCGGCCGGGCGCGGTCGGCATGTGAAGCAGTCCGGCGGGCACGGGCAGTACGCCATCTGCGAGATCGAGGTCGAGCCGCTGCCCGGCGGCTCGGGCATCGAGTTCGTGGACAAGGTGGTCGGCGGGGCGGTGCCGCGGCAGTTCATCCCGTCCGTCGAGAAGGGCGTACGGGCCCAGGCCGCCAAGGGAGTCGCGGCCGGTCATCCGCTCATCGACGTCCGGATCACGCTCCTCGACGGCAAGGCCCACTCGGTGGACTCCTCCGACGCCGCCTTCCAGACGGCCGGAGCGCTGGCGCTGCGGGAGGCCGCGGCCGACGCGAAGATCCACCTCCTGGAACCGGTCGCCGAGGTGACCGTACTGGTCGGCGACGAGTACGTGGGCGCCGTGATGAGCGACCTCTCGGGGCGGCGCGGCCGGGTGCTCGGCACCGAACAGACCCCCGGCGGACGCACGCTGGTCCGCGCCGAGGTGCCGGAGATCGAGATCGGCCGGTACGCCGTCGACCTGCGTTCCCTCTCGCACGGCACCGCCCGCTTCAACCGCTCCTACGCGCGGCACGAGCCGATGCCGCCGCAGATCGCCGAAAGGATCCGTGAAGAGACCCGGGATTCCGCGTAGTTGGCACCGGGCACAACCCAGGTGGGGCCGAAGGGGCCCCACCCGAAAGGCCTTTGTGGAACGCTCCCCTCCGCGTCGGCGGACGGCTTCGGCCGTCCGCCGACGAACTGTCGGTGGCTGCGGATACGCTGATGACCTGATCAACAGGTGTGCCGGGCAAGGAAGTCGGGAAGGCCGCAGAACGACAGTGTGCGGCGATCGGGGGCGGGAATGGCCGTTGACGGCGGTTACGGGGACATCTTCGGTCCCCAGGTGCCGCGCACGGGCGACGAGGGACAGACGGCGACGTTCGCGCTGGCCTCGGCGGCCTATCGCGACACCCCGGTGGAGAAGATCCTCGACGCCAACAGCGAATGGCATCAGTCGGCCGTCAAGGCCGGCAAGCTCAAACTGTTCAAGCCGAACCTCGGCGAGGCCTTCTCCCGCGCGGTCGTCGACCGCATGGTCGGCCCCGGCCGCAAACCGCTCATCCAGTCCTTCGGCGCCGAACCCCAGGTCGTGGTCGAGCACTGCCTCGCGGCCAACAACCTCCGCAAGGAGCGCGACAACCGCCTGACCGTCGTCATGGTCCTGTGCGGGGTGCTGTTCCTGCCCGGCCTGCTGATCTGGCTGCTGGTCTTCCAACTGCGCACCACCATGGCCAAACGCGCGGACCGGCGGGCCGGTGCGCTCGCCACCGCCCTCCTCGTCGCGGTGGGCGCGCTCGCCGTGATCTTCCTGATCCGCATGCCGTTTTCCGGCTTCTGGGCCTGGTACGCGCGCGCGGCGGTCGTCCTGCCCGTCATCGGCTGGTACCTGGCCAAGCAGATCTGCGAGCGCACGGCGAAGGACCTGCGCGAGCGCTGGGACAGCCTGATCGCGGGCAGCAGCGTCGGCGCCAAGGTCCCCGAGGCCGTACCGAGCAGCCCCGGCGAGAACGCGGCCGAGCAGCTCCGCCAGTCCCTGGCCAAGCTGAGCGCCGAGCAGCAGTCCAACTCCGTGTTCTACGCCGGACCCAAGGGCATCCTCGGCATGGGCACCCGCTGGGGCAGCTGGCAGCTCGCCGAGGACCTGGTCCAGGCGGACCCGCACCGGGAGATCCACCCGTTCCGCAGCTGGGACGTCATACGCTCGATCCACGACCAGCTGAAGATGCTGGCCCGCGGCCCGCTGAACACCGGCGGCTTCCCGACCCCGTCCATACGGCACTGGATCGTCACGCCGATCGGCGAGAACGCCAAGGCGGTGGCCCGGCCCGGCGGCACGGACGTGGAGGCCTACCAGGTCAAGCAGCACGCCATACAGGACATCTGCAACAAGCAGCAGTTCGGCGCGGGCGACCGGCACTACCTGGGCGTGCAGTGGACGCTGTGGGACGGTCAGCTGGTGATCACCATGCTGATCACGGTCACCGTGCTGCACGAGACGTTGCGCATCGAGGTCACCGGGCATGCGCTCGGCCCGGTGCACTCCCTGTTCACGTCGAAGTCCGAGGCCCCCACGAAGGAGGTCAGCAAGTCCCTCAAGCCCTGGGAGACCCGGACGATCAAGCTGCCGCTGGTCGACGCCGACGAGGTCGTGCGGCTCGCGGCCCGGGCCCCGCTCGGCTGGTATCCCCCGCTGCTGAACTGGCTCGGCGGCACCCTGAGCCTGCCCGAGCCCTTCGGCCTCCGGCACGCCTGGGCGGACAAGCCGTGGCGCCATCGCTTCATGGCCGACGACGCCCTGCGAGCGGCTACACCGGTGCTGCGGGTCGTACATGCGGCGGCGATAAGGGTGCTGGAGGAGAACGGCGTGAACACGGAGAAGTTCGGGTCGAGGTCCGCGTTCTTGAGTACGGCGGTGCAGGACCCGTCGCCTCGGAAGGCTGACGTGTACGACGTGTAGCCGTGTTACGCCCGCATCATGCCGTCGGCCACGACTCGGCCAGCATCTTCCTGGTGTCCGCCAGCAGCTGCGGCAGCACCTTCGTGTGCCCCACCACCGGCATGAAGTTCGTGTCGCCTCCCCAGCGCGGGACGATGTGCTGGTGGAGGTGGGCCGCGATACCGGCGCCGGCGACCGTGCCCTGGTTCATGCCGATGTTGAAGCCGTGCGCCCCGGACGCGGTCCGCAGGGCCGTCATCGCCTGCTTGGTCAGGGCCGCCAGCTCGATGGTCTCCGGCTCGGTGAGATCGGTGTAGTCCGCGACATGCCGGTAGGGCACGACCATCAGGTGGCCGCCGTTGTACGGGTACAGATTCAGCACCGCGTAGACCAGCTCGCCGCGCCGGACGATGAGCCCGTCCTCGTCGGACTTGGCCGGGATGGAGCAGAAGGGACAGCCGTCCTCGGCCCCCGGGCCGGTCGGCTTGTTCTCGCCCTGGATGTAGGCCATCCGATGGGGTGTCCACAGACGCTGGAACGCGTCCTGCGTCCCCACTCCCCACTGCTGCTCCGGCTCACTCGTCATGCCATGCAGCATATGGCGTCGCCCGTTCGAGCCGTGTCGCCGGGGTTCGCGGGAAAGCGGCTCGGGCGAAGCTGGGCGCGTGCACGAAGACGATCCTCAGGGCCCCTGGGAGCAGCGCACCGAGGTGCCGCTCGCGCTGGCGTCCGTCGCCTTCCTCACCGCGTACGCGGTCCGCGTCCTGGCCACCGGTCTCACCGGGTTCGGGCAGGATCTGACCCTGGCGGTGATGCTGGGCGCCTGGACGCTGTTCGCCGTGGATTACGCGGTCCGCTGGCACCTCAGCGGCCAGGGGCTGCGCTTCGTACGGAGGAACTGGCTGGACGCGCTGGTGGTGCTGCTGCCGTTGCTGCGTCCGCTGCGGGTGGTCCGGCTGTACGAGGCGGTCCAGCGCCGGCACGGACAGCCCCGGCTGTCGCTGTACGCGCGCGTGATCACCTACGCCGGGGTGTCGGCCGTGCTGCTCGGCTTCGCGGGCGCCCTGGCGGTGTACCAGCGGGAGCGCGGGGCGCCGGGCACGTCCATGCACACCTTCGGCGACGCCCTCTGGTGGACCTGCGCGACGCTCACCACCGTGGGCTATGGCGACGTCACGCCTGTCACCTTCTGGGGCCGGGTGATCGCCGTCGGCATGATGGCCGGCGGTCTGGCCCTGCTCGGCGCCGTCACCGGCTCGTTCTCGTCGTGGCTGATCCAGGTGTTCTCCCGGGAGGACGACGAAAGGCCCCCGGGAAGCTGAACTCCCCGGGGGCCTGACAGCACCGGATCAGACCTGCGCCCGCTCCTCGACGACCTTCTGGATCTTCGCGATGGCCTCGTCGAAGGGGATGCCGTTCTCCTGCGAGCCGTCGCGGTAGCGGAAGGAGACGGCGTTGTTGGCCATGTCCTCGTCGCCCGCGATGACCATGAAGGGCACCTTCTGCTTCTGGGCGTTGCGGATCTTCTTCTGCATACGGTCGGAGGAGGAGTCCACCTCGACCCGCAGGCCCTTCTTCTTGGCGGCGGCGGCGAACTTCTCCAGGAAGTCCACGTGCCCGTCGCCGATCGGGATGCCGATCGCCTGGACGGGCGCCAGCCACGCCGGGAAGGCGCCCGCGTAGTGCTCCAGCAGCACCGCGAAGAACCGCTCGATGGAGCCGAACAGCGCGCGGTGGATCATGACCGGGCGCTGCTTGGAGCCGTCCGCGGAGGTGTACTCCAGGTCGAAGCGCTCGGGCAGGTTGAAGTCGAGCTGGATCGTCGACATCTGCCAGGTCCGGCCGATGGCATCCTTGGTCTGGACGGAGATCTTCGGGCCGTAGAAGGCGGCGCCGCCCGGGTCCGGGACGAGGGGCAGGCCCTGCTTCTCGGCGACCTGGCGCAGCGTCTCGGTCGCCTCCTCCCAGACCTCGTCGGAGCCGACGAACTTCTCCGGGTCCTTGGTGGACAGCTCCAGGTAGAAGTCGGTCAGACCGTAGTCGCGCAGCAGGCCGAGGACGAAGGTGAGCGTCTTGTCGAGCTCCTCCGACATCTGCTCACGGGT
Organism: Streptomyces sp. P17; assembly: GCF_032436805.1. Taxonomy (NCBI): domain Bacteria; kingdom Bacillati; phylum Actinomycetota; class Actinomycetes; order Kitasatosporales; family Streptomycetaceae; genus Streptomyces; species Streptomyces sp. P17. The sequence continues at coordinate 67,617 of NZ_JAVRBF010000024.1, forward strand.
GCAGTAGATGTGCGCGTCGTCCTGCGTGAAGCCACGCGCGCGGGTCAGGCCGTGCACGACGCCCGACTTCTCGTACCGGTACACGGTCCCGAACTCGAAGAGGCGCAGCGGCAGTTCACGGTACGACCGGCCGCGCGCGTCGAAGATCAGGTTGTGCATCGGGCAGTTCATGGGCTTGAGGTAGTAGTCCACGCCCTCGTCGAGCTGCATGGGCGGGTACATGCCCTCGGCGTACCAGTCCAGGTGCCCGGACGTCTCGAAGAGCTTCCCCTTCGTCGCGTGCGGGGTGTAGACGAACTCGTAGCCCTCTTCCTCGTGGCGGCGGCGCGAGTAGTCCTCCATGACCCGGCGGATGATGCCGCCCTTGGGGTGGAAGACCGCGAGGCCGGAGCCGATCTGCTCCGGGATGGAGAACAGGTCGAGTTCGTTGCCCAGCTTGCGGTGGTCGCGCTTCTCGGCCTCGGCGAGGAAGTCCAGGTAGCCCTTGAGCTCGTCCTTGGACGGCCATGCGGTGCCGTAGACGCGCTGCAGCATCGGGTTCTTCTCGCTGCCGCGCCAGTACGCGGCGGCGTTGCGCATCAGCTTGAAGGCCGGGATCAGCCGGGTCGAGGGCAGGTGGGGACCGCGGCAGAGGTCCTTCCAGCACAGCTCGCCGGTCTTGGCGTCCAGGTTGTCGTAGATCGTCAGCTCGCCGGCGCCGACCTCGACGTCCGCGCCGTCGTCGGAGGACGCGGAGCCCTTGAGGCCGATCAGCTCCAGCTTGTAGGGCTCGTTCGCGAGTTCCTCACGGGCGGCCTCGTCGGTCACCACGCGGCGGGCGAACTTCTGCCCCCGCTTCTGGATCTCCTGCATCTTCTTCTCGATGGCCTTGAGATCCTCGGGCGTGAACGGCTTCTCGACGTCGAAGTCGTAGTAGAAGCCGTCCTTGACCGGCGGGCCGATGCCCAGCTTGGCCTCGGGGAACAGCTCCTGCACGGCCTGCGCCATGACGTGCGCGGTGGAGTGGCGCAGGATGTTCAGACCGTCCTCGGAGGAGATCTCGACGCCCTCGACCTCCTCGCCGTCGGCCAGGACGTACGACAGGTCCTTGAGCTCGCCCCCCACGCGCGCGGCGATGATCGAGCGCTCCGCTGCGAAGAGGTCGGCGGCCGTAGTGCCCGTCGTCACCACGCGCTCTTCCCGCTCGGAATCGCGTTGGATGATCACACGGACGTCTGACACCGGTCTCTCCTGACTGAAGGTGGGCTGCGGCGCCATACCGGGAGCGCGCGCATGACGGGATCGTACCGACCCGCACCCACCCAGGGCGAAATCAGTCCCCTCCGCAGGCTTCCTCGAAGAAGTCGAGATTCTCCTGGAGCGACTTCATCAGCCGGTCCCGCTCCGCCTCGTCCACCTGCACGGGTACGACCCCAAAGACCCCGGTGAGCTTGCGGAAGCCGCCCCGGCTCTCCAGCCGCCCGTGCACCCGCACCGGCAGTCCGACCAGGTGCGCGTGCCCGGCGATCCGGTAGGCCTCCTCGTCCAGGGTGAGCCGGATGTGCGGGATCTCGGCGCCGGCCAGCACCCGCAGCCGTACCGTGCCCTCCCCGCGCGGCCCCGACCTGCGCATCCGGACCACGGCGCCGGTGATGCGCACGGAGACGGAGGGTTCCTCGCGCAGATAGCGGGCCCCGGCCTCGCGCAGCACCGGCAGGTCGCCCGGGGAGAACTCGACGGCCTCGGCGCCGGCCGCGCAGCCCTCGGGGACACCGGCGGCGGGCGCCCACTCGACGGCGATGCGCGCGCCCTCGGTGCCCCGGACGAGGGCGATCAGGGCGTCGGTGAGTTCCCGGCTCACGCCCGCCTCGACGGCGCCGTCGAAGGCGTCCATGCCGCCGGTGGCCCGCTGGTAGTCGATGGCCTCACGGGCGGCGTACAGCGCCTGGTGCAGGCGTACGGCGAGCGGCCGGCCGGTGGCGACGGGCACGAAGGCGGTCAGCCGGCGGCCGCCGGACGGGGAGCCGACCAGGACGTTCTCCAGCATCGCGGCGGCGGGGCGGCGGTGCCGGGCACCGTAATAGCCGGCACGCGCGCGGGTGGCGAGGGCGGCGGCGAGGAGCGTCTGGCGCGCGGAGGTGCGCAGTTGCTCCTCCACGGTCCAGGGCGTGGTGCCCGCGGGCCCGGTGGGGACGTCCCGCCACCACCGGATCTCGTCGCTGGGCACGGCGAGGGAGACGAGCACCTCGCGGGCGGAGGGGGTGCCGCTGCGGGACAGGGCGACGAGCGCCTCGCCGAGCAGGTCGTCGCTGTCGGGGAAGGCGCGGTTCTCGGGCACGAGCAGGCTGGTGCCGCCACCGCCGGGGCCCGGCGGGGTCCAGCGGCCGTAGCGTCCGGCGGCGCCGCCGCGGCGCTGCCAGCCGTGCCGGTGCAGCAGGGCGCTGAGCACGGCGGGGTCGACCTGGTCGGGCTCGGGGGGACGGTGCCAGACGGCGGCGTCGACAGGGTGCGGCCTGACCGGCCGCAGGGGCTCCTCGATCGGGCGGTGCGTCATGGTCTGCCTCCCGTCCCGACCCGCGTCATGATCTCGCACAGCGCACGGTCGTCGAAGATGCGTGAGGTCGGGATCCGCACGGAGGTCCGGGTGCGGCCGGTGACCGGGTGTCCTGCGAGGTTGACCCAGTAGCAGCAGTGCCTGAGGTCGAGCCGGTCGTGGCTGGCGCGCAGCCAGTCGTCCTGGGACCGCGGGACGAGCATCACGACGAGGATCTTGTGCACGGAGACCGGGGTGCGGGCGAGCTTGCGCAGGTGGTCGTTGTCCAGCGTGAAGGAGAAGGCGCGGCCGGGAGGGTTGGGCGGGATCTGGTAGGTGGCTTTGAGCTGCACCTTGATGGTGACCTCGTCGTCGACCGTGTGCCCGGGTGAGCCGTGACTGACGTGCCAGTCGATGCCGTTGTCCGGGAATGGCTGCGACAGCGAGCACCCCGCGGCCGCCGCGACCGCGTGCAGATAGCCCACCTGCAGTGTCTCCATGCAGGCGGTGGTGGCGAGTGAACCGCGATGGGGGCCCGTGCGTTCGGGCAGCAGCCCGCCCCGCTCGGGCTGCGCTATCGCCATGACCAACAGCCTTCCAAGCCAAGTGAATCCCCGTACCGGGCCGCTGAACTGCAAAGACCCGCACTCCTGTTGTGTCCTTCCGGCGTACGGCGCAAACAGCCCGGGTATCACCAAACAGGCAGAAGACGGTGCGTCAGCTGCCGTGGGTGAACGAGGGGTTGTGTAGGTATGGCGAGCTGGTATGAGGGCCCGCTGGCGGCATTCGACACGGAGACGACAGGCGTGGACGTCGAGACCGACCGGATCGTCTCGGCGGCCGTCGTGATTCAGGACGCCCCGGGCACCCGGCCACGGGTGACCCGGTGGCTGGTCAACCCGGGTGTGCCGGTGCCGGAGTCGGCGACGGCGGTGCACGGGCTGACGGAGGAGCATCTGCAGCGCAACGGCCGCTGGCCCGCGCCGGTGATGCACGAGATAGCCGAGGAACTGGCCGAACAGGCCGTCGCGGGCCGCCCGCTGGTGGTGATGAACGCGCCGTTCGATCTGACGATCCTGGATCGTGAGCTGCGCCGCCATCGGGCGTCGTCGCTCGCCCACTGGTTCGAGACGAGCCCGCTGCTGGTGCTCGATCCAAGGGTCCTGGACAAGCATCTGGACCGCTATCGCAAGGGCCGGCGCACGCTCACCGACCTGTGCGCGCACTACGGGGTCACACTGGACGGCGCGCATGACGCCGGCGCTGACGCGCTGGCCGCGCTGGATGTCGTACGGGCGGTGGGGCGCCGTTTCGCGGCGCGTCTTGAGCGGCTCTCGCCCGCCGAACTGCACACGTTGCAGGCGGTGTGGCATGCCGCGCAGGCGCGTGGGCTGCAGGCGTGGTTCGCGCGCAGCGGCACGGAGGAGGCGGTGGACCCGGCGTGGCCGCTGCGTCCGGACCTTCCGGCGGCGGCATGAAAAAGGGCCGGTCCATACGGACCGGCCCTTTTTCCCGGTGGGCGATACTGGGTTCGAACCAGTGACCTCTTCGGTGTGAACGAAGCGCTCTCCCACTGAGCTAATCGCCCGGGAACGCACTGAACAATACAGGTCTTCGCGGGCTTCCTTCAAACCGCTTCCAAGTGGGCGGCGAGGCCGCGCCGTCCGGCCCGCATCATCAGCCAGTGGTTGGCCCGGAAGACGGGCCGTCCGGGCACGGCCAGGGTTCGCATCAGCGGCTTGCGCACGTCGACGACCTGCTCGTAGCGGGCCAGGCTGCCGGTGCCGTCCGGGGTGACGGTCCAGCGCGCCCAGCCCTCCAGATCTCCGGCCATGGCGATCTCCAGCACCCCGGCCGCCGGATCGCGCCGCACCTCGCGCGCGGTGAAGGTCAGGTCGTACGGCAGGAGGGAGCGGATACGGACCACGCCACTGGTGTCGTCGAGCCGGTTCACCTCGCGCACCTGGGGCCACCACAGGGGGTAGTCCTCGGCGCGCTCCAGGGCGTCGTAGACGGCGGCGGGCGCCGCGGGCAGGGTCCACAGGCTGCGGAATCGGTAATGGGACCAGTCCATGGGCAGAGTGTGGCACCGGATCTGAGTACGTCCTGAGTATGCGCACTCATGCCGCGCGGCGTGACGCGGGCCACACTCCGAGGCATGACGCACATCCCGTCCCCAGCCGAGGAGTTGCGGCTCCTCGACGCCGAGCTGCGGCAACTGGACGCCCGCTGGTCCCAGTTGCTCGCCCGTCGCGGCTGGCTGGTCGCCACCCTGGACGCGGCCCGGCCCGCGCCGGTCGCCGCGCCGCCGCGCCCCGAGGCCTCCCCGCCGCGCGTGCAGAACGTGCTGCTGATCCTGGGCGGCGCGCTGCTCACCATCGCCGCGATGGCCTTCACGCTGGTCGGCTGGGGGCATCTGGGCATCGTGGGGCGGTCCGCGGTGCTGGGCGCGGTCACGGTGGCGGCGCTCGCGACACCGGTGCCGCTGCTGGCCCGTGGCCTGCGCTCGACGGCGGAGGCGGTGGCGGGGCTCGGTCTGGCACTGACGGTGCTGGACGTGTACGCGCTGCACGAGGTCGCGCTGAGCGAGGCGGACGGGGCCGGCTATACGGCCGTCGCGACGGCAGTGCTCGCGGCGCTCTGGACGGCGTACGGCCTGCTGCCGAGGACGGCCGAGCTGCGGCTGCCGCTGCCCACCGCGCTGACGTCGGCCCAACTCCCGCTGTTGCTGTGGGTATTGGCGTCGGACGCCGGCCCGTACTGGCTGGCCGCCGCGTTGCTGGTCACGGCCGGTTTCGACACAGCTGTGGCGCTCCGGGTGCCCACCCGTTCCGTACGGGTCGCCGCCGCCGTCGGCGCGTACGGCATGGGCGCCGGGGGCGTACTGACGGCCGGGGGTCTGTCCTGGACGGCCGCCGGTCCGAGCGCCGCCGCCCGTGCGGCGGCGCTCCTCCTCCTCGCGGCGCTGATCGCCCTGGCGGCGGCCTGGCGCACGGCTGTAGTGGCCGCGCCCCTCGGCGGTCTCCTCCTGGTCGCGGCTGTGGGCAGCGTCCCGCGTGTGGTGCTGCCGGAGGTCTGGACGGTTCCGGTGTATCTGGCGTGCGGCGTCGCCCTGTTGGCGGCGGTACGCGCACAGCGGCTGCCCGAGCCCGTGCGCCAGGGCCTCGGTCAGGCGTCCGCGGCCGTCCAGGCCCTCGCCGCGCTGTGGGCGGCACCGCTCGTCGCCGTCACCCTGCTGGGCCCGCTCGCCTGGATCGACCGCCCCTGGTCCGGCGCGCCGTCGGACATCCGAGCCGCGGTGACGGCCGAGGTGCCCTGGCCTCCGCAGTCGGAGACGGCCCCGCTGGTGCTGGCCGCCATCGCCGCCGTACTGGCGTTCACCGCCCGCCCGGGGGCGAGGACGGCGGCGCTGGTGCTCGCGTGGGCGACGGCGCTCGTCCTGCCACCGGTGCTGGAACTGCCCTACGAGGCAGGCCTGTTGGTGGCGCTGTCACTGACAGCCCTCGCCATGATCTCGGCAGCGCCGACGGCCGCCGTCCTCGCCGTAGCCACGTCCCTCCACGCGGCTCTCCTCGCCCTCGCCGCACAGTCCGCGACCCTCACCGTCCTCACTACGCTGACGATCCTCTTCGCGGCGGCCTCCTGGCGGCGCGCCGTCATAGCGGCACCGACGGCCCTCGCCTACGCCACCGCGCTGACCTGCGCGATCGGCGCCGCCGCGGACTGGGCACCGCAGCACACCGCACTGCTGGTCCTGACCGTCCCGGTGGCCGCCGCCCTGCTCGCCGCACGCGACGCCGAGGCAGCGCTCCCGATCGAGGTCACAGGCGTCACCGCGGGACTCCTCGCCATCGTGCTCACGATCACGGACCCACCGATGCTCGCGCTCGTCCTCGCCCTGGGCGGCGTGATCACCGCGGCCACGGCGCTACGGCCGGACCGCCGCCCCGTCGCCTACGCCTCCGCCGCCCTCTTCGTCCTGGCCACCTGGGTCCGCCTGGCAGCCTGGGAGGTCGGCATAGCGGAGGCCTACACGCTCCCGGTGGCCATCCCTGCCCTGCTGGTGGGCGCCCTGCGCAGGCGCCGCGATCCGCAGACCTCGTCCTGGACGGCGTACGGCCCGGGCCTGGCCGCGACCCTGCTGCCGAGCCTGGTCGCGGCCTGGGCCGACCCGCACTGGACGCGCCCGCTCCTGCTGGGCCTGGCGGCCCTGTCGCTCACCCTGCTGGGCGGCGGCCACCAGCTCCAGGCACCGCTGCTGCTCGGCGGCGCAGTGCTGGCCCTGGACGCCCTGCACGAACTGGCCCCGTACATCGTCCAGGTGACCGACGCCCTCCCCCGCTGGGCGCCTCCCGCACTCGCCGGCCTCCTGCTGCTCGCCCTGGGTGCGACGTACGAGCAGCGCCTGAGGGACGTCCGACGGGTGCGGGAGGTCCTGGGGAAGATGAACTAGTGCCGCGGCAGGCAACGTTTGCCCGTCAAGGAGCGGCGTCCGGTGCGTGCTCTCGGCGTGCCGGCCGGAAGCCCTCGTACTGGACTTACTTGGGCTTTCGTCCGGTGCGGCGAGAGTGCGTGCCGGGCGTCGCGACGGGGCGAACGTCGCCTGTCGCGGCACTAGCGGGCCGCTACGGCATCTTGTCTCCCAGCAGTGCCAGGTTCTCGATGGCGGCGAGGCCGTACAACGAGGTGTCGTTGGTGGACACCCAGGTGGCCTCGCTGCCCGGCACCAAGGAAGCCGGCCCGCTCAGTTTCTGCGTCGTCCAGGGCGCGGACTCCTTGTACCCGTCGGAGTTGTAGAACTTCTCCCACGCCCGCTTGGCCAACTTCTCGTCCCCGGTCTGCACAGCTGCGTACGCGTCAAGCCGCGAGTGACCCTGGAAGAGCAGCAGCGTCCCGAAGTCGGAGCCGTAGCGCGCCGCCTGCTCGGCCTTGGTGGCGTTGAAGTACCGGCAGTAGTCGAAGTACGCCTCGTGGAACCTGGGCATGTCGACGAGGTCGATGAGCTCGACGCACAGTTCGTTGAGGCCGAACACCGCGGACAGATGCGAGACCCCCACCACCGGCTTCTCGGCGATGGCGAACTTCCCGGTGTCCAGGTCGTAGAGCCCGGTGCCCTGCACAAATCCGTTGGGCTGCGCGGCGATGGTCTCCATCGTGGACAGCACCCGCGCCCTGGCCTTCTCCCACTTGGGCCCCTTGCGCTCCCACTCGGTCAGCCAGGCCGATACCAGACCGCTCCAGTCCGTGCCGAAGCCGACCGACAGCGCGTTCCGGTCAGGCGTGTACGGCTCGGTGCGGATCTTGCGGATCGGGTCGAGGACGAGGAACGTCTCGTCGGAGTCGACGTTGGCGTGCATGAGGTCGCCGACGCGTTCGTCGGCGGTGAGGAAGTAGTAGTAGCGCCGGTAGGTGGCGTTGGCGATGCGCTGCTGCTTGGCGCTGTCGCCGTGGTGCTGCACGCCGTGCCGGGTGCCGAGCCCCGCCCACTTGCCGATGTGGTAGACGTCGACCTCTCCGGTGTGCCGGGTCATCGCCTCGGCGAAGCGGAAGATGTCCGCGCGGCCGGAGCGCAGGTACGCGAACCAGAGCCACAGGTCCGGCGACAGCTCGGAGTTGTCCCAGGCGTAGCCGCCGATGTCGTACCGCCACTGGTGCCGGGCGTTGTCGTAGGTGTGCATGATGTCGCCGTAGTCCCAGAAGCCGTACCAACGGCGCATCTCCACCTGGTCCTTGTAGTAGGTGAAGAGGAAGTCGAGGTGGTCCTCGATCTTTGCCTTGGCGGGAGTGGAGCGGTCGGGCTCGGAGTACAGGCCGGGGCCGAAGACGCCGGCCTTGATGAGCTGCTTGGGCGGCGCGGCGAGCTGCGGCAGCACCCTTACGGCCTCGGCCTGTTCGGCCAGCGCGTCCGCCGACGGGGTCGACTCGTTGGCCCAGAAGAGGAGTTCGGAGGTGCGGGCGATGCCGTACGGGGTGCCGAAGCCGGGTTCGTAGTCCTCGTAGGTGATGTTGAGGCCTTCGAGCTGCTCGGGGAAGGTGTCCTGGCCCATGCCGTCGTGGTAGAAGCGCAGGTCCATGGGCTGCGCCTCGGGCGACCAGAGCCAGAGGGTGACCTCGGCCTCGTCGGTGTGGGCGTCGCGGATGTCGAGCTGGGCGGGGAACTTCTCCCAGAAGTCCCGCAGCCCGAAGGAGAATCCGCCGCTCACGCCACCGACATAGCCGAAGCCGTTGGCCCGCCGCCCGCCGCCGGCGCCGATCCAGCCGTAGCCCTTCTTCGTCCGCTTGCGCAGGGTGAAGCCGTCGGCGGAGAGCTGGGAAAGGGTGTAGTCGCCCCACTCGGGGATGTACTGAAGACGCGTGGTGACCCGCTGGTCCCAAGTCGCCGGGTCGGGCAGCTTCTTGCCCTCGAACTGGGCCGCCTGGACGGCCGCGCCCGGGTCCCGGCGCAGTCCGGTGATGCCCTTGACGGCCTCGCGGAGCATGCCGGTGCCCTCGCCGCCGATGCGGATGTGGCGGTCGTAGGACTGGTCGCGCATGGGGACGGTGAAGCGGACGCCGAGGCCACGGATGAAGTCGCCGCCGGCCTTGCCCGCTTCCTGGGTGCCGTCGTAGGTGATCGTGTGCACCATGCGGAAGGAGTCGGCGCCCGCGTAGAAGTAGAGGCGGATGGAGAAGGGCATCCAACTGCGGTTGCCCTTGCGGTGCTTGCCGTCGATGCGGACGACCGCGCGGACCGGGCCCTCCTGCTCGACCTCGACCTTCGCGATGGCACCGTCGAAGCGCTCGGTCTTGACCGCGCCCTGGTCCTCGTCCTCGATCTCGGGCTGGCGGATCAGGACGAGCTTGCCGTCCTTGGCGATCTCGGTGGAGCCGCGGGTGACGGACTTGATCAGTGTGGCGCCGGACGTGCCGATCTTCGCGGTGATCACACCGGTCGAGATGTCGATCGTGCCGCCGCTCTTGTCGACGGTGACCTTCTTCTCGGGGGCGGCGGGCTCACCGGCGGCGAGGGTGAGCTTGCCGGAGCCTCCCGAACTCACCGCGTGCGCGGTCCACTTGAGGGAGCCGTCGGGCCAGTATGCGATCGGCCAGGTCTGTACGGGCACGGCCTTGCCGTCCGCGTCCGTCAGCGCGAAGGTCTGGTCCTCCTGGAAGGCGCCCTTGGGCCAGGGCACACCGAGGGTCGAGCCGGGAGCCGCGCCGAGGCCACCGTCCTCCAGCCAGTCCAGGGTCACGGGGTCGCCGTCACCGGCCGCGGCTCTGGGCGCGGCCTGCGCGTCCTTGGCCCCTAGGGCCCAGCTGAACTGTGCGGCGGCGCCGGCGACGGCGGCCGCTTTGAGGAGGGACCTGCGAGGGATGGGGGACATGACCGTTCCTTCCGTGCGAATGGGATGGGCAGGGGCATGGCAGAGAGAGGTACGGCGCCTGGGGGGGGCGCCGGCCTGATGCGAGGTCAGCGGTGGTGCCGGTACCGCTCCTCCACGGCGACGGCCGCCGCCGCGACGGCCCCGATCACCGGGACCGCGAGCGGTGCGATGAACGCGGCGGACAGGGCCACGACGGCGAGACCGGCGATGATCAGAAAGGATCCGGCGGGATCGAGCACGGTCCGGCGCCCGGCGTCCGCGAGCAGTGCCCGCCAGGAGCCGCCCGGCGTCCAGACGGCCGCCGCCCGCAGAAGGGCCACGGCAAGACCGATCAGCGCGAACAGCCCGACGGCCCCGACGATCTGCCCGCCGGGCAGCCCGGCCCGCGCGGCCTGGACGTCCACCCAGACCGCGGCGGCCACGGCCCAGCCGGCGAGCCCGACGATCCATCCCCCGCGCAGGGCCGCCCGGAAGTCCGCGACGAACTCCCGCCAGCCACCGGCCTCATGGCCGGTACGGCGTCGCAGATGCCGTGCGCCGGCGGCGAAGGCCGCGGGACAGGTGACGACCCCGAGGCAGGCCACGGCGATCCACACGCCGGTGAGCAGCGCCTCGGCGAAGACGGCGAAGCGCTCGCCGAACATGGACTCCTTGCGTGCTTTCATGCGCGCCTCGGCCATGGTCAGCCCTTCAGCCCGGAGGTCGCCATACCGTCGATCAGATACCGCTGGAAGGCCATGAAGAAGGCGATGACCGGCACCAGCGCCACCAGCGACATCGCGATCATGCTGCCGTAGTTGGAGATGCCCTCCTGGTCGCGGAACATCATCAGGCCGAGCGAGACCGTGTACTTCTCAGGGGTGTTGAGGTAGATCAACGGCCCCATGAAGTCGTTCCAGGCGTTGATGAAGGTGAAGATGGCGCTGGTGATGATCGCCGGGCGGCACAGCGGAAGCACGATGGACCAGTAGGTCCTGAAGTGCCCGCAGCCGTCGAGCTTGGCCGCCTCGTCCAGCTCGCGCGGCAGCCCGCGCATGAACTGCACCATCAGGAAGACGAAGAACGCCTCCACGGCAAGGAACTTGCCCGCGACGAGCGGCACCAGCGTGTCGACGAGCTCCAGCTTGCGGAACATCACGTACTGCGGGATGAGCAGCACGTGGTACGGCAGCAGCAGCGTGCCGATCATCAGCGTGAACAGCAGGTTCCGGCCCGCGAACCCGATCTTGGCGAAGGCGTACGCGGTCAGCGAGCTGGACACCACGACACCGACCACGGCGAGGACCGCGTACATCAGCGAGTTCATGAAGAAGCTGCTGATGGAGATGCCGGAGATACCGTCGGCGAGCCCGGAGAAGTTCGCCCAGACCGGCTTCGCGGGCAGCAGGTCGAGGCTGGCGATGATGTCCTTGCTCGGCTTGAACGCGGCACCGACGACCCAGATCACGGGATACAGGACGACCGCGAGGATGAGCAGCGCGCCCACGTGCCAGACGATCGATCCGGTGCGCTTGCGCTCGTTCGCGGTGCGCACGGCAGGGCTGGTGGCGGTGGTCACTTGGCGGCCTCCTCGTAGTGCACCCACTTCTTCTGCGACCAGAACAGGACCGCCGTGACCAGCGCCACCGCTACCACCAGCGTCCAGGCCATCGCGGAGGCGAAGCCCATCTGGGCCTCCTTGAAGCCCTTCTGGTAGAGGTAACAGGTGTAGACGAGCGTGGCGTCGGCGGGCCCGCACCGGGTGTCGGAGACGACGTAGGCGGAGCCGAAGACCTGGAACGCGTGGATGGACTCCAGCAGTACGTTGAAGAACAGCACCGGGGAGATCATCGGCAGCGTGATGTTCCAGAACCGCCGCAGCGGACCGGCCCCGTCGACCTCGGCGGCCTCGTACAGTTCCCGCGGGACCTGCTTGAGGCCGGCCAGGAAGATGACCATCGGCGCGCCGAACTGCCAGATGCTCAGGGCCACCAGGGCGTAGATGACGTAGTCGGGGTTGCCGATCCAGCCGCCCACATCGAGACCGAAGATCTTCTGCGTACGGTCCACGACCGCGTCGTCGGAGAACAGCGCCCGCCACACAAAGCCCACGGAGACGCTGGCGCCGATGAGCGAGGGCATGTAGAACGCGGCCCGGTACAGGCCCTGTCCGCGCCGGCTCTGTGCGAGCAGCAGCGCGACGCCGAGCGCGAGCAGCAGCTTCAGCGGTGTGGCCACGACGACGTACTTCAATGTGACCTCGACCGACTTCTGCCAGCGCGGGTCCTGGAACATCGTCGTGAAGTTGTCGAGCCCCACCCACTGGGGCGGCGTGAACAGGTTGTAGCTGGTGAACGCGTAGTACAGCGACGCGATCATCGGCCCCGCCGTGAGCAGCAGGAACCCCGCGATCCACGGCGACATGAAGAGATAACCGGCGAGGTTCTCGCGGCGCCGCCCGCGCCGCCCGGCGGCAGGAGCGGCGGACCGCTTCTTCGCCGGGCGCACGGGCGCTTCCTTGACGAGCGTCATGGTGGTACGTCCCCTCAGCCCGCGAACGCGGCCTTGGCCTCGCTGAACAGCGCCTTGGCGGCATCGGCCGGCTTGGTCTTGCCCTGGGCGACCTCACCGCCGAGCCGCAGGAACGCCGCCTCGATGATGTCGGCGCCGGACGGGTGCGGGGTGATCTTCCCGAGGACGCCGGCGTCGGCGACCTCCTCCTCGTACGCCTTGACGCCCTTGTTGTTGTCGTCGGTGGGCGTGAACGCCTCGTACTGCTCGGTCGTGGCGAGGATGCCGCGGTCGTAGCCCATGATCTTGCCGACCCCGGGGTCATGGACCATGAAGTCGATGAACTGGGCGACTTCCTTGGGGTACTTGGTCCCGGAGAAGGCGCTGAGCATCAGCGAACCGAGGTACTGGCCGGTCTGCTTGCCGTCCGTGGTGGGGATCGGCGCGAGCCCGTAGTCCGACTCGCCCTCGCCCTCGTAGCGGATGGAGAAGTTGTCCCAGGTGAACTCGGAGGCGGCTAGTCCCGCCGACAGGCCCGACTTGGGCGCGACCTGCTCGATCTTCTTCGGGTCGGCGACAAGCCCGGACCTGACGCGCTTGTAGCCGTCCTCCCACCACTGCGTCAGATCGTCCTCGGTGAAGCCGAGATCGGAGTCGGTGAAGAAGGCCTTGCCGTTCTGACGCAGATACAGGTCGTAGAGGTACATGATGCCGAAGTAGCCGGTGTCACCGGCGATCTTCAGCCTGTCCTGGATGGTCTGGAGCGCGTCGAAGTACTCGTCCCACGTCCAGCCGAACTTGGCCTCCACACCTGCCTTCTTGAAGGCCTTGAGGTCGATGACGAGGGCCATGGTGTTGGCGCCGACGGGGATGCCGAGCTGCTTGCCCTCGACCTGACCGTTCGCCAGAACGCCGTTGCGGAAGTTCTCCAGGCTCAGATTCCCCGAGTCCGCCTGCGCCTTGAGATCCATCAGAACGCCGCGCTTGTCGTACTTGCGAAGAAAGCCGACCGCATTCTGGAAAACGTCCGGCGGATTCCCGCCGGAGGCCTGCGTCTGGAACTTCTCCCAGAACGCCGCGTAGTCCGTGAATTCCGGCTTGATCTTGATCTTCGGGTACTTCTTCTCGAAGAGCGCGATCGTCTTCTTGATGGCGATGGTGCGCGGCTCGCCACCCCACCAGGCGTAACGGAGCGTCACCGTCCCGTCGCCGGAACCACTGTCACCGCCGCACGCAGCCGTCGCGCCCAGCCCGAGCGCGGCCGCCGAAGCGCCGGCCACCTTCAGGATCGTTCGCCTCTCAACATTCCTGCTGGTTCCCATGGTTGGGCCACCTCCCCGCAGCGTCATTGCCGCCTGCATGAATCGTTTCAAGTAAGCGCTTGCTGGCACAAGTTACGGAGGGCCTCGGGGTGCGTCAATGATTCGGACAGGAATTTCTTGCGGAGGGGGGCGGCGGTCCGGGCGCCCACGGAGGCGACAAACCGCGCCCGGCGGGGAGTCGTCGCAGGTGGGGTGCGTGAGGTCGGCCGGCCGAACGGGATGTGCGACACCGGACACTCGGCCCGCTCGGCCGAAAGTCGTCTCGCCGGACGGGAGGCCGGAGCCCACACCGAACGACGACGGCCCGTCTGCTCTGAAGCAGACGGGCCGTCGTCCCGGGTGGGCGATACTGGGTTCGAACCAGTGACCTCTTCGGTGTGAACGAAGCGCTCTCCCACTGAGCTAATCGCCCGGGCGCAGGAAGAACATTACCCCATGTCAGGGCGTGCCTGTGACCAGCAAGGACACTGAGCGGCCGGCCCCCGCACCCCCTCGACGGATCACTGGTCCTTGATCTTCCAGGGCATCACGAGCCCGAACTTCCAGAGGTAGATCCCGCACAGGACGGCCACGATCACCAGACCGACCGATGTCAGAATGATGTTGCGGCGGCGCACCTTGGGGTCAAGGGCGCGCTGGGCGGCCTCGGTGACCTTGCGCTTGGTCCAGCGCAGCACCAGCTGGGCCCAGACGAACTCGGTGGCCCAGATCGCCATGCCGGCGAAGATCACCACCCAGCCGGGACCGGGCAGCGGCAGCATCACGATGCCGAGCCCCACGACCGCCAGGCCGATGACGAAGACGCCCACCTGCCAGCTCAGGTGCAGCAGACGGCGCACCTTGATGAATTCCGGCGCTCTCGAACCGAGCCCCTGCTCGGCCTTCGCGCCGTCCACTTCGGTCTCGTTCGACGCCATGGCCACCTCGCCAGGCTCGCTACTCCCCGTGTTCATACGGCCAAACCCTACCGGAGAGAAACCAGTCACCGGAATGGTCGTACCTCGCGAACGGGTCGTCGGCCGGAAGAGTTACGTAAAGGCACGCAAAACACTCAGAGGGGTTTACAACGGCACCGTAGGTGGCATGTCGATTTCGCCGACGTGCGAATCCCCGAGCGCACACTGAGCGAAAGGCCCTGGCGCTTATGAACACCACGGTCAGCTGCGAGCTGCACCTGCGCCTCGTTGTGTCGAGCGAGTCCTCCCTGCCTGTCCCCGCAGGCCTGCGGTACGACACGGCCGACCCCTACGCCGTGCACGCCACCTTCCACACCGGAGCCGAGGAGACCGTCGAGTGGGTGTTCGCCCGCGACCTCCTTGCCGAGGGCCTGCACCGGCCCACCGGGACCGGCGACGTCCGAGTCTGGCCGTCGCGCAGTCATGGCCAGGGGGTCGTCTGCATCGCCCTGAGCTCCCCGGAGGGCGAGGCCCTGCTGGAGGCCCCGGCCCGGGCCCTGGAGTCCTTCCTGAAGCGAACGGACGCCGCCGTGCCGCCCGGCACGGAACACCGGCACTTCGATCTCGACCAGGAGCTCTCACACATCCTGGCGGAGAGCTGAGGCGGGGCACCACGAAGCCGCCCGGCGCCGTCGACTCGGGGAGACGGCTCGGGCACAGGTCAACAATCGCATACGGTATGCACCGACGCCGTCACCGTGAGTCACTTGCGGGGCGGCGTCGGCGTGCGTGGGTCCGGCTCCGCCGAGGCCCGATCTCGCGGTCGGCGGCGCCTATTCGGTTGCCCCCGGCTACCACGCACCTGGCGCGGCCGTAGTGCCGTCGGCGAAGCTACTACCATCGGCCAGCATCGGCGGGCGCCCGCGCCCGACCCTCAGGCCAGGGAGCGAAACGTGCTGATCACCCACGACACCCGGTGCGCCCTCGACGCCGTCGTGGATCTGGTGAACACCGCACCGGAGGACGACACGACGGCCGACGCGCTGCCGGACGTCGCGGCGCTCGCCGATTTCGTGCGCAGGCACGAGATCAGCGATGTCGGCGTGCTCTCGGAGCTGGACCTGTCCGCGGTGCGCAAGATCCGGGCCAGGTTCGCCGCGATCTTCGCGGCGCCGGACCCCCGGGACGCCGCCGGCCTGATCAACGAGCTGGTCGCCGCCGCGGGCACCACTCCCCGGCTCACCGATCACGACGGATACGACTGGCATGTGCACTACTTCGCACCCGGTGCCTCCGTCGCCGACCACCTGGCGGCCGACGGCGGCATGGCGCTGGCGTTCTTCGTGGTCGCCGGGGAGCAGGAGCGGCTGCGGCGCTGCGAGGCCCCCGACTGCCGTCGCGCCTTCGTCGACCTGTCCCGCAATCGCTCCCGGCGGTACTGCGACAGCCGCACCTGCGGCAACCGGCTCCATGTCGCCGCCTACCGGGCGCGACGCAAGGAAGCGGCCGGCTGAGAACCTCCGGGGCCGGACATCGGCGTCGACGCGGGCCCCGGCGGGTGGCGCCGGGGGCCGCGGGTACGGCTCAGAGCAGCAGCAGGTCGTGCAGCGCAGCCATGAGCAGCAGACACCCGATCACCGCAAGGAAGATCATCAGCGGTGGCTGGGAAAGGGCGAAGAGGCATCCGCGCGGCTCGTCCTGCGGCGGCGCGGTCTCGCTCTGTGTCGTGTCCAGCATCTCGCGGGCGATGATGACGCAGTAAACGCTCCCTGTGCGATCAACACGCCCGGAAGTAGCGGGAGTTCGCCTTAATCCGCGATGTCCGGTCCGGTCGTGATCGATTACGGGCGGACGGCGACCCACTGTGTCGTTTCAGCCGGCATGCGGCCGTCATATGCCGTGCTTCTTCAGGATGGCCTCGATGTCGCTGAAGTCCTCCTGGGGGGCCGCCGCAGGCTTGGCCGCCGGGCGGGAGCTTGAGCCCATGGAGGGCGCCGAGGCCGCCGGGGCCACCGCGTCACGCCGAGCGGACCGGGCCTCCTTGCGGGCGCCGCCACCCCGGCGGCGCTCCACGGCGCGGGTGCTCGCGAACAGCATCCAGGAGGCGCCGAGCACGCCGAAGCCCGCCCACGCGACCGGACTGAAGGCGGTGTCCGCCAGCCACTCGACGACCCCGGTCATCACCAGGCCGAGCGGAACGAGCGAGTAGGCGGCGATCCTGGCGGCGGACAGGAAACGCTTGCGGTACGCCGTGACCGCCGCGATGCCCAGGCCGGCCGCGGCGACGGCGGAACAGACGGTCTCGGCAATCATCCGGTCCTCCAGACAGGATTCGGTCAGGCGCGGGGCCCTCGTCCCTTCCATCCTGCACCTGCGGGGCCCCGCCGGGCCATGCTCCCGCCGGACATCAGGGACATCTCCGGGTCGGCTCCTCCGAAGGTGCCGGTCCGGTCGTGGGTCCCTGATGGGGCTCGGCGGATCCCGGGCTGGGAGACTGGGCACATGAGCGACTCCTCCCCCGTCCGTCCCGCCGCGCCCGTCCTCGACGTCTGGTGCGAACTCCAGTGCCCCGACTGCCGTACCGCCCTCGACGACCTGCGGGCCCTGCGCGCCCGCTACGGCGACCGGCTGGAGCTCAGGCTGCGGCACTTCCCGCTGGAGAAGCACAAGCACTCCTTCGCCGCCGCGCAGGCCGCCGAGGAGGCCCTGGAACAGGGGAAGGGCTGGGCGTACGTGGAGGCCGTGCTGGGCCGGGTCGAGGAGCTGGACCGTAAGGGGGAACCCTTCCTGGTCGAGGTGGCCGGGGAACTCGGTCTGGACGCCGCGGAGTTCGACACCGCGCTGATCGACGGCCGGCACATCCTGATCGTGGACGCCGACCAGGCCGAGGGCAAGGCGATCGGCGTGACCGGCACCCCGACGTACGTCATCGGCGGTGAGCGCCTCGACGGCGGCAAGAGCCAGGAGGGGCTGCGCGAGCGCGTCGAGGAGATCGTGGACCGGCTGCTCGCGGAGGCCGGGCAGGGCTGACCTCAGAACAGGTTCTTGTACATCGACCAGCCCACCGGCACATAGCCCAGGGACTCGTACAGGCGCTCGGCCGGGGCGTTGTCCGCGAACACGTTGAGGCCGATGACCCGCTTCCGGGCTGCCATCGCCTGGGCCTCGGCCAGCAGCATCAGCGTGCGGCCGTGGCCCCGGCCGCGGAAGCGCGGGTCGGTCTCGACGTCGAAGACGTACGCCTTGTCCCCCGCCACCGACAGCCACAGGGTGCCGACGGCCTCGCCCTCGTGCTCCAGGACGCTGATGACCACGTTCTCGGTGGCCAGGCCCTGCGGGAGCAGCTTGGACATGTCGCTCAGCGCCTTGGCCCACGCCTGGCCCTCGGGCACGCCGCGCTCGATCCAGCTCTGCGCGTAGTGCGCGTTGCCGTGCTCCATCCACGGCCCGTACTCCGCCTCCGTCATGGGCCGGCCCCGGCTGCCCTCGGGCAGTTCGGGCGGGGTGGCGCCGAGCCGCTTCTCCATGCCGCGGTTGCGGTGGACGTAGCCGAGCGCGGTGGCGAGGCGGAGCGCGCCCTCGCAGTCGCCGGGCACCCTGATCTCGACGCGAGTGCAGCCCCAGCCGCGGGCCACCTCCTCGGCGGCGAGCGCGGCCACGGTGCCCCGCCCGCGCCTGCGGTCCGGCTCCTCGATGCTCAGGTCGCTGATGCGCGCGACGGTCGGCCCGAAGAGGGGGTCCGTCGCGAGGTGTATCGCGCCGACCGGACGGCTGTTCACACACACCTGGAAGTGGCGCGACAGCACCCCGTCGGCATCTCGCTGGAGCGGCTCGGTCGGCCGCAGGGTCGTGGTCATCACGGGTGTTCTACCCGCGATGGAGCCGCGCGTCAGCTTCTTTTGCCCGACCTCACGGATCTTGGTCGTGGCCGGACCGCTCGTCGAAGACCCGCATCGCCTTTGCGGTGACCGGGCCCGGGGCGCCCGGCAGTTCGCGCTCGTCGACGCGGTGCACGGCCTGGACGTCCCGCAGCGTCGACGTCAGGAAGATCTCGTCGGCCCGCTCAAGGACGTCCAGCGGCAGATCGGTCTCCTTGGCGCCCGTCCACTCCACGACCAGTTCGCGGGTGATGCCCGCGAGACAGCCGGAGGCGACCGGCGGGGTGTGGATCTCGCCGTCCAGGACGACGAAGACGTTGGACCCCGTGCCCTCGCAGAGTTGGCCGACCGTGTTGGCGAACAGCGCCTCGGAGCCGCCGTGGTGGTGGGCGCGGGCCAGGGCGACGACGTTCTCGGCGTACGAGGTGGTCTTCAGGCCGGTGAGCGCACCGCGTTCGTTGCGGGTCCAGGGGACCGTGATCACGGCGGTGGCGTCGGGGCGGCGGGTGGTCTCGCCGAGGGCGACGACGAGGGTCGGGCCGTGTTCGCCGCGGTCGGAGCCGAGGGGGCCGTGGCCGCCGGTGTAGGTGATGCGCAGCCGGCCGAGCGGCATCGGGTTCGCTTCGAGTACGGCCGTACAAGCGCGGCGGATCTCGTCGTGGTCGGGGTCCGGCAGGCCGAGGCCGCGCGCGGAGCGGGTCAGCCGGTTCAGATGCCGGGTGAGCGCGAACGTCTTCCCGTCGGTCGCCTTCACCGTCTCGAAGATGCCGTCGCCCACGGTCAGCCCATGGTCGAAGACGGAGACGCGGGCGGACTCGATGTCCTGCAACCTGCCGTCGAGCCAGATCTTCACGTGCCTAGTCCCTCTCCGCTCACCTCGTACACCCCCGACGCTACCGCGAGCAGCCGGGACGCCTTCAGCTCGGTCTCCCGCCACTCCCCCTCCGGGTCGGAGCCCCAGGTGACTCCGGCGCCGGTGCCGAAGCGCAGGACGCCCTCCGCACGGTCGATCCAGAAGGTGCGGATGCCGACCGCCAGCTCGCCGGTCCCCCGGTCCGCGTCGACCCAGCCGATGCCGCCGCAGTACGGGCCCCGGGGCGCCGTCTCCAGCGCGTCGATGATCCGCAGCGCGCTGGACTTGGGGGCGCCGGTGACCGAGCCGGGCGGAAAGGCGGCGGCGAGCAGCTCGGGCCAGCCGGCGTCGGGGCGCAGCTCGCCGCGCACGGTGGAGACGAGATGGACGAGGCCCGGGTGCTTCTCCACGGCGCACAGATCGGGGACGGAGACCGAGCCGGTGGCGCAGACGCGGCCTATGTCATTGCGGACCAGGTCGACGATCATCACGTTCTCGGCGTAGTCCTTCTCCAGCAGGTCCGCCTCGGTCCGCCCGGTGCCCTTGATCGGCCCGGACTCCACGGTCCGGCCGTCCCGGCGCAGGAACAGCTCCGGGGAGGCGGTGGCGATCTCCACGCCGTGCCCCGGCAGCCGGATCGTTCCTGCGTACGGCGCCGGGTTGCCGCGGGCCAGCAGTGCGGTCAGGGCGTCCACGTCGGCGTCGGGGGCGGCGGGCGCGGAGAGCACCCGGCAGAGGTTGGCCTGGTAGACCTCGCCGGCGGCGATGTGCTCGCGGATGCGGCGCACACCGGCGGTGTACGCGGCGCGGTCGAGGGAGGAGGTCCAGTCGTCCGCCGCGGGGCCGCGCCAGGCGCCCGGCACCGGGGCGGGCACGGGCGACTCCCGTACGTCCCGGAAGCGGGCGCAGGTCAGCCGGCCCTCGAAGTCCGCGGCGACGGCCCAGAAGCCGGTGGAGTCCAGGGCCGCGGGGTCGCTGGTGACGTCGAGGAGGCCGGTGGCGAGACGGTCGCCGAAGCGGGCCAGGGGAGGGAGGTCGAGCACGGTGTCGAGTCTATGGCGGGTGTCTCCGGGGTGACCTGGGCATGTCCTCGCGGGGGCTCTGACCACGTCCGGGAGCAGGTGGGGCGGGGGTGAGGCGCAGCACGCTGCACAAACGCGTTTTTGTACTGGCCCAGGAATCCGCTAGAGTTCAACACGTCGCCGGGACGCGCAAGCCGAACGGAAAGACAGGCGAACGTAGCTCAGTTGGTAGAGCGCAACCTTGCCAAGGTTGAGGTCGCGAGTTCGAACCTCGTCGTTCGCTCGAAAGAGCAAGGGGGATCATCCCGAACCCCCACACTCCTGGTGGAGTGGCCGAGAGGCGAGGCAACGGCCTGCAAAGCCGTCTACACGGGTTCAAATCCCGTCTCCACCTCCAAGGACGATTAGCTCAGCGGGAGAGCGCTTCCCTGACACGGAAGAGGTCACTGGTTCAATCCCAGTATCGTCCACTGGATCTTCTCGAAGATCCGGACCCGCGCGATTAGCTCAGCGGGAGAGCGCTTCCCTGACACGGAAGAGGTCACTGGTTCAATCCCAGTATCGCGCACGTAGCACTCGTGATCTGCGGGTCACGGTCCCGAGGACGATTAGCTCAGCGGGAGAGCGCTTCCCTGACACGGAAGAGGTCACTGGTTCAATCCCAGTATCGTCCACGCACCGAAGCCCCCGGCCCTGTGGTCGGGGGCTTCTTCGTGTGCGCTGCGGCTCAGCTGGAGAAGAGCATGTGGCCGAAGCTCTTCTGGCGCTTGTGACCGTAGTGGCCGCCGTGCTGCGGGGCGCCCCAGACGGGGGCCGCGGGGGCGGAGGCGGCCGGGTGCGCCTGCGGGGCGGGCGGGGCCGGTGGGGCCGTCGGCTGGGACCACTGGGACTCCAGGCGGGTCAGGGCCTCCAGCTCGCCGTAGTCGAGGAATATCCCGGGCAGCCACTGCACTGCTCGATCTGAACGCCGTTGCGGTTGTAGGTGTGCATCGGGGCACGACACTTCGGACACTGCATGTCGGCTCAACTCCTCGCCGGTCGGTCCTGCTTCGCGTATCGCCAGGGCGGACTCTGTCCGGCTGCGGTCGGTTGCACCCTACTTGACTGATTCGTACGTCAACTCGGGCGGGGCGGACGCCATTCGGTCGCAGGCGTCGACAAAGGACTGCTCGACCTCGTCGAGGGGGCGGCCGGCTGTCGCCGCCTTCGCCATCGCCGTGGCAGCGGTCTGTACGGTCAGGGCGCGGGCCGGGATGTCGAGGGTGGGCCAGGGGTCGCCGTGCGCGCTGATCGCCGGGCCGGCTGCGGCGCGGTAGGCGCTGAGGAAGCGGGTCCACTCGTCGGGGGCGAGGAGGCCGCAGGCGTACCAGGCGGCGGGGCGGGCGAGGTCCCAGGCAGGGTCACCGGTGCCGAGGTCATCGACGTCTATGAGGCGCCAGGGGCCGTCCGGGGCGGGGTGGCGGACGAGCTGGCCGAGGTGGAAGTCGCCGTGGGATGTGCAGGGTCGCCGGGTGCCGGGCCCACGGCTGCGCGAGCTCATCAGCCCGGCTGCTCGGGTCGGCGCCGGCCGGCGGCGCGAGCGGCCGCAGCGGCGCGGGTGGGGCGGGCCGACGGCTGCACGGGATGTGCAGGGCCACCGGGGTACCGGGCCCACCGCTGCGCGAGCTCATCAGCCCGGCTGCTCGGGTCGGCGCCGGCCGGCGGCGCGACGGCCGCAGCGGCGCGGGTGGGGCGGGTGGGGCGGGCCGACGGCTGCACGGGATGTGCAGGGCCGCCGGGGTGCCGGGCCCACGGCGACGCGGGATGGGCACGGCCGCCGGGGTACCGGGCCGTGCAGGGCCGCCGGGGTGCCGGGCCCACCGCCGCGCGAGCTGTCCGGCTCGGCTGCTGGGGTCGGCCGCGGGAAGTGTTCAGGGGCGCCGTTTGCGTGCGTGCCGGATCCAGCGGCGCGAGTTGGTGCAGCCGAGAAGGCAGGGGCTGGATCTCACGTCGGCGTTGAGGCAGCGGGCGTGGGTAAAAGTAATGCCGGCGCAGCTCCCCAGCTGCGCCGGCATTGGTGCCGTCCGCCGCACCCCCGTCCCCACGGGGTTTCATGGGTGGATGTCCCCGCCCGGACCGCTCTTCCGGGCCTGGGGTCGCCGCTCAGCGCCCCAGCATCACGCCCACGGACGACGCTTGTGTGGCCACTGTCTCCCAGCCGTCGAAGACGAGGAGGAGCAGGGCCGCCAGGGGGAGGGCCATCAGCGTCGCCACCAGTGGGTGGCGACGGCCCTGGCGGCGCGTCTGTGTGCGGAGCAGTGTCCGCGGTGCCGTCTGGGCCATGGTCCCTCTCCTGACCGTTCTGTTGTCCTTGGCAGCGGCGGGTGTCTGACCTCGGGGGACGAGTGCTGCACCCGCCGCTTGACCTCAAATCTACGGGCGCGGCCCCCGCCGTACGTCATGCCCTCGTACCGATTGCCTGGCCTCCCGGAGGATGAGCCATCAGATGGGGAGTACTCCCCTGGGTGGAGACGGAGTCCTAGGTCTCGGGGTCTTCCCGGAGGGGGCGTCCGGTGTGCCCCGCTTTCTCCGAGCTGTCCTCACGCGGCACCGGCTGCTCGACCAGCGCCAGGACCCGGTTCGCCATGAATCGGGCCGTACGTACGACAGAGCCGTTGCGGGTGACTTCGCTCACTTCCACCACGCCTCGGCGCACCGCGGTCTCCACCCGGCGGCCCGCCCTGCTCGCCACCATCTCGTAGGTGCGGGTCGTGTCCCCCGCGTCCACGACTATCTCCACGCGATCACCCTTCACGGGTTCAATCCCCCTTCTGTGACGGGTGGTTGGGATCACAGACCGGACGAAGTCGGCCTGTTCACCAGCTCCCTGACCACCCCTCAAGTCTCCCACCCGGCACTGACAATCCGTCTGGACGAGAGGGCGCGGCCTCTGCGCGCAGGCGGCCGGGGAAACGTAAGCTGTGGCTCGTCACAGGACCGGGCAGCGGGGATGAACATGGCGATGATGCGCCTGAGGCGCGAGGACCCGCGCGTCGTCGGCTCGTTCAGGCTTCACAGGCGGCTCGGCGCGGGCGGGATGGGCGTGGTCTACCTGGGCTCCGACAAGAAGGGGCAGCGGGTCGCGCTGAAGGTGATCCGGCCCGATCTGGCGGAGGACCAGGAGTTCCGCTCGCGGTTCGCGCGTGAGGTCTCCGCGGCTCGGCGCATCCGGGGTGGGTGCACCGCACGCCTCGTCGCGGCGGATCTCGACGCCGACCGGCCGTGGTTCGCCACGCAGTACGTCCCCGGGCCCTCGCTGCACGACAAGGTCGCCGACGAGGGGTCGCTGGTCGCGGCCGAGGTCGCCGCGATCGGGGCCGCCCTGTCGGAGGGGCTGGTCGCGGTGCACGAGGCCGGGGTGGTGCACCGGGATCTGAAGCCGTCCAACATCCTGCTGTCCCCCAAGGGCCCCCGGATCATCGACTTCGGCATCGCCTGGGCGACGGGGGCCTCGACGCTCACCCACGTCGGTACGGCGGTGGGCTCCCCCGGCTTCCTCGCCCCGGAGCAGGTGCGTGGCGCCGCCGTCACCCCGGCCACGGACGTCTTCTCGCTCGGCGCGACCCTGGCGTACGCCTCGATGGGCGACTCGCCCTTCGGGCACGGCAGTTCCGAGGTGATGCTCTACCGCGTCGTGCACGAGGAGCCGCAGCTGCACGGCGTGCCCGACGCGCTGGCCCCGCTCGTACGGGCCTGTCTCGCCAAGGCGCCCGAGGAGCGGCCGACCACGCTCCAACTGTCGCTGCGGCTGAAGGAGATCGCGGCCCGCGAGGCGCAGGGCATCGCCGAGCTGCGTCCGCCCGCGCCCCGCTCGGGGGAGGCTGACCGGCCGACCGGACGGCTCGCGGACACCTACCCGGACCGCGCCCAGCGCCGCCCGCAGGGACCGCCGCCGCCGCGGCCCACCGGCCCGTCCTCTCGCGGTCCCGCTCCCTCCCGGGGCAGCAGCGCCTCGCGCGGTGGTGCCACCCCGTCGTCCTCCGGCCGGTCCGGGCCGCGGCCCACGCCCGCCTCGCGGAACACCGGGCGCACGGGCAGTGGCAACCGGCCCGCACCGCGCAGCGGTACCGGCCGTCCGGCGCGGAACACGGGCACGGGCCGCCGGCCCGCCAACCCGCAGTTGCTGCGCCAGCGGCTGTTCGTGTTCGTCGTGGTGACCCTGCTGGTCGCGCTCGGTATCGCCGTCGCCCAGGGCTGCCAGGGCCCGAGCCGGGGAATGGGCGAGGAGCGGGACGTCGTACGGCAGGAGTGGTCGGCCGGGCCGACGCCAGGTGGCGAGCCGCGGTACGAGTACTGACTATGCCCCGGGGCGGCCGGTCGCGACCGCGTAGAACGCGACCGCGGCCGCCGCGCCCACGTTGAGGGAGTCCACGCCGTGGGCCATGGGGATGCGGACCCACTCGTCCGCGGCGACCAGGGCCTGGCGGGACAGGCCGTCGCCCTCGGCGCCGAGCATCAGGGCGACCCGGTCCATCCGGTGCGGTGCGGCCTCGTCGAGGGGCTTGGCCTTCTCGTCCGGCGTGAGGGCGAGGAGGGAGAATCCAGCCTCACGGACCGACTCCAGGCCCTTGGGCCAGGTCTCCAGACGGGCGTACGGCACCGAGAAGACCGCGCCCATCGAGACCTTCACGCTACGGCGGTACAGCGGGTCCGCGCAGTCGGGCGAGAGCAGGACCGCGTCCATGCCGAGCGCCGCCGCCGAGCGGAAGATCGCGCCGATGTTGGTGTGGTCGTTGACCGACTCCATGACCACCACCCGGCGGGCGGTCTGGAGCAGGTCGGCCGCCGCCGGGAGGGGCTTGCGCTGCATGGAGGCGAGCGCGCCGCGGTGCACGTGGTAGCCGGTGACCTGTTCGGCGAGCTCGGGGCTGACGGCGTAGACGGGGGCCGGGAGTTCGTCGATGACGTCACGCATGACGTCGACCCACTTCGCGGACAGCAGCATCGAGCGCATCTCGTAGCCGGCGTCCTTGGCCCGTCTGATGACCTTCTCGCCCTCGGCGATGAACAGGCCCTCGGCGGGCTCGCGCTTGCGGCGCAGTTCTACGTCGGTCAGGCCCGTGTAGTCGCGCAGGCGCGGGTCGTCGGGGTCCTCGACGGTGATGAGATCGGCCACAGGGTGATACTGCCTTGTCGTGCGTGCGGTGCCAACGGCTCGGGAGAAGGTGAGTTACCTCGGGTTACGCCAAGGTCGTCGGGCCGACCTTCACGACCTCGCCGATGACGATGACGGCCGGCGGCTTGACCTCCTGCGCGGTGACGGCCTCGGCGGCCGTCGCGAGGGTCGCGTCGACGCGCCGCTGGGCGGCCGTGGTGCCCTCCTGGACCAGGGCGACGGGGGTGTCCGGGGACTTGCCGTGCGCGATGAGCGTCTCGGCGACCTTCCCGATGGTGCCGACGCCCATGAGGATCACCAGTGTGCCGGTGAGCTTGGCGAGGGACGGCCAGTCGACCAGTGAACGCTCGTCGTCGGGCGCGATGTGGCCGCTGACCACCGTGAACTCGTGCGCGACGCCCCGGTGGGTGACCGGGATGCCCGCGGCTCCCGGGACCGAGATCGAGCTGGAGATGCCGGGCACGACCGTGCACGGGACACCGGCCTCGGCCAGCGCCTGGACCTCCTCCATGCCACGGCCGTAGACGAAGGGGTCGCCGCCCTTGAGACGTACGACGGACTTGCCCTGCTTGGCGTGCTCGATCAGGGCGTTGTTGATGGCCTCCTGGGCCATGAACCGTCCGTACGGAAGCTTCGCCGCGTCGATGACCTCGACGCTGGCCGGCAGCTCCGCGAGCAGGTCGCGCGGGCCCAGGTGGTCGGTGATGACCACGTCGGCCTCGGCGAGGAGGCGGCGGCCGCGGACGGTGATCAGGTCCGGGTCGCCGGGGCCGCCGCCGACGAGGGCGACGCCGGGGGTGCGGGTGCGGTGGTGCGGGGCGACGAGGGTGCCGTCGCGCAGGCCCTCGACGACCGCGTCCCGGATGGCGGCGGTGTGGCGGGGGTCGCGGGACCGGGTGTCGGTGGTGAGGATCGCGACGGTGACGCCCTCGCTGGTTCCCGTGGCCGGGGTCCAGGCGGTGGCGGCGTCGGCGTCGTCGGAGCGGACGCACCAGACGCGGTTGCGCTCCGCTTCGGTGGAGGCCACTTGGTTGGCCTCGGGATCGCTGGTGGCGATCAGGGCGTACCAGGCCTCCGCGAGGTCGCCGTCCTCGTACGGCCGCTTGTGCCAGGTGAGCTCGGCCGCCTCCGCCATGGCCTCGACGGAGGGGGTCACCTCGGGGGATACGAGGTGGATGTCCGCGCCCGCTGCGATCAGTGCCGGGAGACGGCGCTGGGCGACCTGGCCGCCGCCGAGGACGACGACCCGGCGGCCGGTGAGGCGGAGGCCTACGGGGTAGGCGGGGTTTTCGGCCATGAGGGTGCGGCTCCTCTGATGCGGCGGTGCGGTAGCCCTGACGTGCGGATTTTACGGGGCGGTGGGGGGAGCGGCTCGCGGTGTCCGGTGGCTGGGCATCGTCGCCGGGTGCGGGCCGTGGGCGTGGCGAAGAGGCCCGGGGCGGCGGTCCCCAGGCCCCACCCACTGCCTACTTTTCGGTGACCCCGGCCGAGTCGAACGTCGCCACCTCGTGCATCGCTCTCGCCGTGCTCTGGACCAGGGGCAGCGCCAGGAGCGCGCCCGTGCCCTCGCCGAGGCGGAGGTCGAGGTCGACCAGGGGGCGCAGGCCCAGCTTGTTCAGGGCTGCCACGTGGCCCGGTTCCGCGCTGCGGTGGCCCGCGATGCAGGCGGCGAGGACCTCCGGGGCGATCGCGCGGGCGACCAGGGCCGCGGCGCCGGCGCTGACGCCGTCAAGGATCACCGGCGTACGCAAGGACGCGCCGCCCAGCAACAGGCCCACCATCGCCGCGTGTTCGAAGCCGCCGATCGCGGCGAGGACGCCGATGGGGTCGGCCGGGTCCGGCTGGTGGACTTCGAGGGCGCGGCGGACGACCTCGGTCTTGCGGGCGAGGGTCTCGTCGTTGATGCCGGTGCCACGGCCGGTCACCTCGGCCGGGTCGGCGCCGGTGAAGACCGAGATCAGAGCCGCCGAGGCCGTCGTGTTGGCGATGCCCATCTCGCCCGTCAGCAGGGCCTTGTTGCCCGCCGCCACCAGGTCGCGGGCCGTCTCGATGCCCACCTCGATGGCCTGCTTGGCCTCCTCGCGGGTCATCGCGGGGCCGGTGGTCATGTCGGAAGTGCCGGCCCTGACCTTGCGGGGAAGGAGGCCGGGCGTCGCGGGGAGGTCGGCCGCCACACCTACGTCCACCACGCAGACCTCCGCGCCCACCTGGCCCGCGAAGGCGTTGCAGACCGCGCCGCCGCCGAGGAAGTTGGCGACCATCTGGGCCGTCACCTCCTGCGGCCAGGGGGTGACGCCCTGGGCGTGCACACCGTGGTCGCCCGCGAAGATCGCGACGGCCGCGGGCTCCGGGATCGGCGGCGGGCACTGGCGGGACAGGCCGGACAGCTGGGCGGAGATGATCTCCAGCATGCCGAGCGCACCGGCCGGCTTGGTCATGCGCTTCTGCCGCTCCCAGGCCTCGCCGAGCGCCTTGGCGTCCAGCGGGCGGATCTGGGCGACGGTCTCGCCGAGCAGGTCGTGCGGGTCCTCGCCGGGCAGGGCGCGGCGGCCGTACGTCTCCTCGTGGACCACCCAGGACAGCGGGCGGCGCTTGGACCAGCCGGCCTGCATCAGCTCGGGCTCGTCCGGGAACTCGTCGACGTACCCGACGCACAGGTAGGCGACGACCTCCAGGTGGTCGGGCAGACCGAGGGTGCGGACCATCTCGCGCTCGTCGAAGAAGCTGACCCAGCCGACGCCGAGGCCCTCGGCGCGGGCGGCGAGCCAGAGGTTCTCGACGGCGAGCGCGGAGGAGTACGGCGCCATCTGCGGCTGCGTGTGGCGGCCCAGGGTGTGCCGGCCGCCGCGGGTCGGGTCGGCGGTGACCACGATGTTCACCGGGGTGTCGAGGATGGCCTCGATCTTCAGTTCCTTGAACTGCTTCGCCCGCCCCTTGGGCAGCGACTTCGCGTACGCGTCGCGCTGCCGCATCGCCAGCTCGTGCATCGTGCGCCGGGTCTCGGCGGAGCGGATGACGACGAAGTCCCAGGGCTGCGAGTGGCCGACGGACGGTGCCGTGTGGGCCGCCTCCAGCACGCGGAGCAACACCTCGTGCGGGATGGGGTCGCTGCGGAAGCCGTTGCGGATGTCACGGCGCTCGCGCATGACCTTCAGCACGGCCTCGCGCTCGGCGTCTTCGTAGGCGGGCGCGGCCGGGCCGGTGGCCTGTCGTGCTTCTGCCACGGGGGCCGTGCTCTCTTCCTGGTCGGCGGCCCTGGTGTCCAGGTCCTCCGCGTGCTGTACCGGTTCGGGGCCGCCCGCGCGTGGAGCGGGGACCGAGGGGGACTCCTCGGCGGGGAGGACGATCGGCTGGGGCGGGGTAGGCGCGAGGTGCGGGGTGGTCGGCACCTGTCCCGCCACCGGCACGAACTGCCCCAGGGGCTGCTCCGGGTGAAGCTCCCTCGGCACACCGGCCTCCGGCGTCTGAAGCTGGGGCCCGGCCGGGTCGGCGACGTACGGCTGGGGCGCGGGGGCCTCCGGCTCCTCGACGGCCGGGGTCACGGGCTGCGCCTCGAAGGGCTCGGGCTGCGGGGCGGGCTCGGGGATGACGACGGGTGCCTCTGCTACGACGGGGGCGGCCGGCTCGGCCGGGAGCTCGGTGGGGGCGGCCACGAAGGGGGTGGGAGCCGTGGGGGTCTCCGGAGCGGGCTCAGGTGCGGGGGCCTCGGCAGCGAGGTCCGGGGCGGGGGCCTCGGCAGCGAGGTCCAGGGCGGGGGCCTCGGCAGCGAGGTCCGGGACGGGAACCTCGGGCGCGGGTACCGGCTCGACGACCTGCGGGGGCTCGGGCGCGGGCGGTTCCTCAGCCACGGGCACGACCGGCTCGGGCTCGGCGACGACGGGGCCCTCGGCGGACTCGGGTACGACGGCCTCGGGGCCCTCGGCGGCCTGCGCCGCGTCCGGTACGGCGGCCTCGACGACCACCGGAGCCTCCGGCGCCACGGGCTCGGCCACCGGCGGCTCCGGAACCGCGACGGGCTCCGGCTCGGGGGCTACAGCCTCGGGCACGACGGCCTCGGGAGCTTGAACGTCCTCGGCAGCCTGAACATCCGTAGGCGCAGCCGGCTCGGTGTCCTGCGCAACTCCGGCCACCGCTACCGGCACCGCTTCGGCCACCGGCTCCACGACCTGGCCAGCCTCGGAACCCGCGCCCGAGTCACCCTCCGGCACCGGGAACTGCGCGACAGGCACGGAAACCTCGTCCGCGACCGGCGCCACCGGAAACGGCCCGGCCTCCTCCGGCGCGGCGGCCGGCACCGTCTCGTTCGCCTTCGGTTCCTGCGCGGCGTGACCGGGCTCCGGTCCCTCCACGGGCTGCGCGACAGCGACCGCCTCCGCGGCGAGACGGGCCATGGCCGCCTGGGCCGCGTCGGCGGGCTCAGGAGCCGGTGCCGCCGAGGGAACAACCGTTTCGGCAGCCGGCACCTCGGCGCTCACCGGAGCGGGAGCGGGAGAAGGCGCCGGGGCTCCCCAGGGCGCGGCCGGCTGCGGCCCCGCGATGTCGAGGTACTCCGGACCTGCCGTGGGCGGACCGGGCTGCCGCACCGGCGCGGCTCCCACCGCGCCGCGGTCGGCGAGGGAGCGGACCGGGCTGGCGGAGGCGTCGGGGGTCGGCGGGCCGAGATGCAGCGGGCGCCGCGGGGTCGTCGGCGGCACCGGCGCCGGACCGGGCATCCGGACCGCGCTGAGGTCGACCGCGCCGCTGTCCCGGCCGGACATCTCGTGCGCACCGGGTTCGTGCAGGGCCTCCACGACCGGTTCCGGCGTGGGCGGGGCGACCTCGTTGCCCCAGGCGCTCTGGGCGCCGGGCAGCAGCAACAGGTCTTCGTCCTCGGCGGTGGTCTCGGAGAGGTAGGTGTACGCACCGGGCGCGGGGACGCCCGGCTGATCCACCATGCCTGCGTTCTCCGGCAGTCCCTCGCCCGGAACCTGGCCGGTGTCGGTCATGCGTACCCCTCGCCCATCGGTTAGTGCTTCTACGACCTGCTCACCCGGAACGGCGCACCGACCGCCCCACAGTGAAGAACGAGCGTGTGTGCCCAGCGGCACGAACGACCCGTCCACAAAGACGACAAAGCCATTTACTGGCATTGTCGCGGCCGTTCCCCCGTCACGACAGCTTCATCCGCGACGATCCCGCTGTGGACTGCGCCACGTTGCGCGTCCTCCGGTTCTGCCGTACCACACCCACCCCAAAACGGGCGTGTTTTCCGGACATTGACCGACGAAGCGTCGGGCGTCCGAGTGCGGTGCAACGATCGGCCAGCCTACCGCGCGCGGTACGACAACAGGATCACGGGGACGGGATCGGCGTCAGCCCGTACGGTCCGGCAGCAGGCCGCTGAGCAGGAACGCGACGCTCCGTTCGCGCTCCGTCCAGGCCCGCGGGTCGAGTTCGACGGACTGGAGCAGGGCGCACTCGACCCGGTAGCCGTGTTCGGTCAGGTCACGGCCGATGAGTTCGGCCTCGTCGCGGGTGGCCGCGTGGGTGACGATGCGCTGCGGGCGGCGGTCCGCGACCGCGGAGACGACCGCCGCTCCCCCGCCGCCGACGCGTACGACGTCGGGTTCGGGCAGGTTCTCCAGGACGTGCGGGGCGGTGCCGTGCACGACCTGGAGCTGGACGCCGAGAGCGCGGGCGTTGGACTCGGTGCGCTCGCAGGCCCGTGGGTCGCGGTCGACGGCGATGACGGCGGCCCCGGCCCGGGCGGCCTCGGTGGCGAAGGCACCGCTGCCGCAGCCGATGTCCCACACCAGATCGCCCACGCGCGGTCCGAGCCGGGCGAGTTGGGCCGCCCGCAGCGGTTCCAGCTCGCCCTCGCCCATAAGGCCGCCGTAGGCCTCGGCGGGCAGGGTCCAGCCGCGCGGCGTGGCGGACGGGTCGCGGCCCGCGATCCAGCCGCCGCCCTCCGCGATCCCGGCAGGGCCGCCGATGACGATGACGACATTGGGGTCGCGCCAGGTGTGGTCGGCGGCCTTGTCGGAGGTGACGACGGTGACCTGTTCGCGTTCGGTGCCGAGTTCCTCGCAGATGACGAAGGTGCGGTGGACGCCCTCCAGGAGCAGTCCGAGTTCGGCGGGTCCCGCGCCGGGTGAGGTGAGGACGGCGACCTTGGTGTGGGCGCGGCACACATTCACGGCGCGTCGCAGGGTGCGCGGGTGCGCGACGACCACTTGGGCGTCGTCCCAGGGCATTCCGGCGCGGGCGAAGGCGGTGGCGACCGAGGAGACGGCGGGCACGACTTCGACCTCCAGGCCGAACTCGGGCGCGCGCAGGGTTCGTACGACTCCGAAGAAGCCGGGGTCGCCGTCGGCGAGCACCACCGCGGTGCCGCGGTGGCCGGCGATCCGGCGGGCGGCGAGGGCGACGCTGCCGAGGCGGATGCGCTCGGCGGCGGGGGGCACCTCGGGCAGCGCCAGGTGGTGCGCGGCGCCGGCCACGAGCGTGGCGGCGCCGAGGGCGGCGCGTGCCGCGGCGGTCAGCGGCGAGCCGTCCCAGCCGATCACCGTGACCCGGTCGGCCATGGTCGTCAGTCTCCAGGGGGTTTACGCAGGTGGACGGGGCAGCCCGAGGGTATCCCGGCCGACCGGGGTCAGTTCCAGTCGGAGTAGGACGTGAAACCTCCGGAGTCGGCCGGCTGCTCCCCCGCGCCCTCCAGGTCTTCTGGGAGCAGGCCCCAGACGATGAAGTCGGTGCGCACATCGGACCAGGTGCCGTCGTCGGCCCGGACGTGCGCTATGCAGGCGTTGCGCAGGACGCCCTCGCTGATGCAGCCGATCTTCTGGGCCACCTGCTGGGAGGCGGTGTTGCCGGCGGCCGTGCGCAGCTCGATGCGCTCGAACTTCTGGTCGCCGAAGAGCCATTGGGCGGTGGCGAGGGTGGCCTCGGAGGCGTAGCCCTCGCCGCGGGCCCAGGGCGCGATGATGTACGACAGTTCGGTGGAGCGGATGTGCCAGTTGGTCTTGCCGAGTTGGACGATGCCGACCAGACGCTGGGTGAGGAACTCGGCGACGGCGAGGTCGAGACCGTGGCCCCCGGTGCGCTGGGTGGGGGCGTACTCGGTGATCCAGGTGCGGGCGCCGGCCTGGGTGAAGGGCTGCGGGACATCGGTCCAGGCGGCGACCTGCTCGTCGTTCATCATCTCGGTCAGGGCGGGCACGTCGTCCTCGTCGAGGGGACGCAGCACCAACCGCTCCGTGCTGATGGAGATGTTGGGGAAGGTGCTCGTCATGCGCCGCTCCGTAACCTTCGAAACCGTCAGGCCTGCTGAACTGCCCAGCATGCAGCATGAAACCACCGCACCGCACCACAGGGGTCCTCCCCGTGGTGCGGTGCGGTGGTCACAAGGCGCGGGTCAGAACGAGGCGATGACGGAACCGGCGTACTTGTCCTCGATGAACTTCTTGACCTCGGGGGAGGTCAGGAGCTTCGCGAGCTTCTTGACGCGCGGGTCGTCCTCGCTGCCCTTCTTCACGGCAAGGAAGTTGCCGTACGGGTTGTCCTTGGCGGACTCCAGGACGAGGGCGTCCTGGGCGGGCTTGAAGTCGGCCTCGATGGCGTAGTTGCCGTTGATCACCGCGGCGTCCACGTCGTCCAGGGAGCGCGGGGTCTGGGCCGCCTCCAGCTCCTTGAACTTGAGATTCTTGGGGTTCTTGGTGATGTCGGCCGGGGTCGCTTCGTTGCCCACGCCGTCCTTGAGCGTGATGATCCCGTTGGCGTCGAGCAGCTTGAGGGCACGAGCCTCGTTCACGCTGTCGTTCGGGACGGCGATCGTGGCACCGCTCTTGAGGGCGTCGGCGCTCTTGACCTTGTTCGAGTAGAGGCCGAGCGGCTCCAGGTGGACCGTGACGACGGGCACGATGCGGGTGCCGTTCTTCTTGTTGAAGTCGTCGAGGTACGGCTGGTTCTGGAAGTAGTTGGCGCCGACCGATCCGTCCTCCGTCGCCGTGTTCGGCGTGACGTAGTCGGTGAACTCCTTGACCTCCAGGTCGAGGCCCGCGTCCTTGGCCAGGTTGTCCTTCACGTAGGTGAGGATCTCGGCGTGCGGGACGGGGCTCGCGGCGACGACCAGCGGGCCGCTGGTGTCGGCGGAGGCGGAGTCGCTGTCGGAGGAGCCGCAGGCGGTGAGCCCGAAGGTGAGGGCTCCGGCGGCGAGGACGGCGGTGGTGATCTTGGCGGTGTTACGCACGAAAAGTGCCTTTCCTGATGGGTGGAGCAACCCCGTGATGGGTGTGACGGGGAGAACTAGACGGTCTTGCTGGTGGCTGTGGACGCCTTCAGCAGCCGAAGCCTGGGCGCGGGACCCGCGGTCCCGCTGCGGCGGTGCAGGGAGCGGGCCGCGTAGTCGCCGGCGAACTGGATGAGGGAGATGACCACGGCGAGGATCGCCACGGTGATCCACATCAGCTCGGTCTCGAAGCGCTGGTAGCCGTAGCGGATGGCGATGTCGCCGAGACCGCCGGCGCCGACCGTGCCGGCCATCGCGGAGTAGCCGATGAGGGCGACGATCGTGGTCGTGGTGGAGGCGATCAGCGAGGGCAGGGACTCCGGTACGAGGACCTTGCGCACGACCGTCCAGGTGTTGCCGCCCATCGACTGCACGGCCTCGACGAGCCCGCCGTCCACTTCGCGGACAGCCGTCTCGACCAGCCGCGCGAAGAAGGGGATCGCGCCGATGGCGAGCGGCACGATGGCGGCCTCACGGCCTATGGTCGTGCCGGTGATGGAGCGGGTGAACCCCATCAGCGCGACCATCAGGATGATGAACGGCATGGAGCGGGCGACGTTCACGACCTGCCCGATGACCTTGTTGGCGACGACGTTCTGGAGCAGTCCGCCCTTGTCGGTCAGGACCAGCAGCACGCCGAGCGGCAGGCCGCCGAGGACGGCGATGAGCGTGGACCAGCCGACCATGAAGAGGGTGTCCCAACAGGCCTGCTCCAGCAGCGGCTGCATCTCGGACCAGGTCATCGGTGGGCACCTTCCGTGAGCAGAACGGGCTCCTGGCCCAGTACGTCGATCTGCAGGCCCTGTTCGCGCAGGAAGCCGATCGGCACGACGTTGTCCTCGTAGCGGCCGGGCAGTTCGATGCGCATCCGGCCGACCTGGAGGCCGCCGACGGTGTCGATGGCGGCGCCGAGGATCGAGATGTCGACGTTGTAGGTGCGCGCCAGCTGGGAGATGACGGGCTGGGTGGCGGTCTCGCCGTGGAAGGTGACGTCGACGACGGTGCGGTCGCCGTCGGTGGCGTCGCCGGTCACCGGGAACAGCGCGCTCGCCAGCTCGGAACCGGGGGTGGCGAGAAGCTCGCTGACGGTGCCGGACTCGACGATGCGGCCCTTCTCCATGAGCGCGGCCGAGTCGCAGATCGACTTCACGACGTCCATCTCGTGCGTGATGAGCAGGACGGTGAGCCCCAGCTGCCGGTTCAGGTCGCGCAGCAGCTGGAGGATGGAGCGGGTGGTCTCCGGGTCGAGCGCGCTGGTGGCCTCGTCGGAGAGCAGCACCTTGGGGTCGCCGGCCAGCGCGCGGGCGATGCCGACGCGCTGCTTCTGGCCGCCGGAGAGCTGGGCGGGGTAGGCCCCGGCCTTGTCGGCGAGGCCGACCAGGTCGAGCAGTTCGAGCGCCTTGCGGGAGCGCTCCTTGCCCGACTTGCCGAGGATCTCCAGCGGCAGCCCGACGTTGTCCTGCACGGTCCGCGAGGACAGCAGGTTGAAGTGCTGGAAGACCATGCCGATCCGGCTGCGCGCCTGCCGCAGTTCCTTGCCGGCGCGCGGTCCGCGACCGGCGAGCGCGGTGAGGTCCTGGCCTGCGACGGTGACCGTGCCGGCGGTGGGGCGCTCCAGGAGGTTGACGCAGCGGATGAGCGAGGACTTTCCGGCGCCGGACTGGCCGATGACGCCGTACACCTCGCCCTCGCGGACGTGCAGGTCGACGCCGTCGAGGGCGGTGACCTCTCGACCGCGGGTGCGGTGAGCCCGGTAAATTTTCGTCAGGCCCGATGTGGTGATCACTGGGGGTTTCCGTCACTGTCGAGTACGCGGGCGTGGGTGTGCCCTGGTACGGGAGGGAAGATGTGCGCGGGGCAGCTGGGTCACGTACGGCT
Organism: Streptomyces sp. P17; assembly: GCF_032436805.1. Taxonomy (NCBI): domain Bacteria; kingdom Bacillati; phylum Actinomycetota; class Actinomycetes; order Kitasatosporales; family Streptomycetaceae; genus Streptomyces; species Streptomyces sp. P17. The sequence continues at coordinate 103,253 of NZ_JAVRBF010000024.1, forward strand.
GGAGGCGTACGGACATGCCGTGGCGGCTCGCTTCGGGGCGCGAGGCTCAGAAAGTGGTGCGGGGGCCCTCTAGAAGGCGCACATTCGACACATACAGCGAGCACCGGGCGTCATGGTCGCCTCGGTCGCAAGGATGCGGATGCTCGTCGTGGTCATGCGATCAGTAAAGCAGACGGTGTACGCGGACCAAGAACGGCTGTCCGCATTGCGGAGAGCGGTGGACGGTGGTCAGCCGCGGACGGAGATCTCGATGCCCGCGGCGGTGACCAGGGCGGACAGGGCCGAGAGGTCCTTGACCACCAGGTCGGCTCGAAGCTCGTGGGCCTGGTGGGTTGTGGCCAAGGCCACGGTGGTCATCCCGGCGGCACGGCCGGCCTGGAGACCGGCGGGGGCGTCCTCGAAGACGACACAGCGGGCCGGGTCGACGCCCAACCGCCGGGCGGCGAGGAGGTAGGGCTCGGGGTCGGGCTTGCCGCGGGTGATGTCGTCGGCGGCGATCAGGGTCTTGGGCAGGATGCCGACGGCGTCCAGGCGGGCCTCGGCGAGGCGCCGGGTGGCGGAGGTGACGACGGCCCACCGGTCGGCGGGCAGCGAGGCGAGGAAGGCACGGGCGCCGGGCAGCAGCTCCACGCCGCCGTTGGGGACGTCCTCCACCTCCAGCGTCTCGATGCGGGCCACGGCCACCGGCACGATGTCGGCGGGCAGCAGGTCGGCGGCTATCTCCACGGCCGGCCGGCCGTGCAGTTCGATGCGTCCGAACTCTTCGGCGGTGATTCCGTACTCCCCCGCCCACCGTGTCCAGCAGCGGTCGACCGAGGCGAGCGAGGAGACGAGGGTGCCGTCGTTGTCGAACAGCAGGGCTTCGGCGTGGAGGTGCATGCCCTCGACCCTACGGTGCCCGCAGGGGTCGGCCGCACCAGGCCTTTTGGCCCGTAATAGGGTCGCCGCATGCTTGCTGCCCTGACACTCGTGACCGGCGTCGCCGCGTTGCTGCTCGCCGCGTGGTGCGGCTTTGCCGCGTACCGCGATGAGCCGACGAAGGACTGGCACTTCATCGGGATGGCCGTGGTGACCCTGCTGGCGCTGGTCCAGCTGGTGGTCGGGATCGTGCAGTTGGCGCGCGGCGAGGACCCCGAGCAGGGAACGACGATCTTCGTCGCGTATCTGCTGGGCGCCTTCGCGTGTGTGCCGGCGGCCGGGTTCATGTCGCTGGCCGAGCGGACCAAGTGGGGTTCGATCACGGTCGCGGCCGGTGGTGTGGTGCTCGCCGTGCTGGAGGTGCGGCTCTATGACATCTGGGGAGGCTGAGATGGCAGCCCTGGAGGGAAAGCGCACTCGGCTCATCAGCGGGCCGGGGATGCTGCTGGTCTGGCTGTACGGCGTGATGGTCGTCGGCGCGGTGTCGCGGTCGGCGGTCCAGATCTCGACCGAGTTCGACCACGCCCCGCTTGCCTACTCGCTGTCTGCGGTGGCGGGACTCGTGTACGGATTCATCACGTACACGCTGGTCAGGGGTGGCGAGACGGCCCGTAAGGCGGCGCTGGCGTGCTGCGCCGCGGAGCTGTTGGGCGTGCTGGTGGTCGGTACGTGGACGCTGGTCGAGCCGTCGAGGTTCCCGGACGCGACGGTCTGGTCCGACTACGGCATGGGGTATCTGTTCATCCCCGTACTGCTGCCGCTGTCGGCGATCTACTGGCTACGGAAGGCGCGGAGCGAGCAGCCGGGTTGATCGCCGTCGGCGGGCGCGGGTCGTCTGTGGCTTGTCGCGCAGTTCCCCGCGCCCCTCAGGTCGGACCTCAAGCCGTCGCTGCGTATGAACCCGCCGCCTTCTCCAGGATGATCATCGGTACGCCGTCCGTGCCCTCGGAGGTGCCGACCGCCGTGTAGCCGACCTTGCGGTAGAGGCGCAGGCTGCTTTCGCTGCGGTGGCCGGTGTGGAGGCGGAACCGGGTGGCGCCGCGCTCGGCGGCGAGGGCGGATTCGGCCGCTCGGAGGAGTCGGGCGCCGATGCCGTGGCCCTGGAGGCGGGGGTGGACGCAGAGCTTGCCGATGGCGGCGGCGCCGTCCTCGGTGACCGAGCCCCGGACCGAGCCGACCACTTCGTCGCCGAGTCGGGCCACGAAGACGCAGTCCTCGGCGACCTCCTCACGCACCGAGTCCAGCGTCTGGACGAGCGGGTCGATGCGGTAGTTGCCGTACAGTGCCGCCTCGCTCTGGAAGCACAGGTACTGCAGCTTGAAGATCTGCTCCGCGTCCTGCTCGGTCGCCGCAGAGATGGTCACGCTCATGCCCATGTGCGCACGCCTCCCGCTCACCTGATCACCTGTCGTCCCTCACTCCTATCCCCGCGCTCCGGTGGCCGCAACCTCCGGCGTCAGCAATCGCCGTAGACAACCCAGGCATCTGGAACGTTCCGGGCCAAGGCTGCCCTGTGAGATACCCAACTCCCCCGCGATCTCCCGGTATGTCAGGTCCCTCGGCGAGAGCAGCGCCTCGACCAGACTGGGGCAGCGGCCGGGCAGCCGGCGGACCGCGTCGCGCAGGGCGCGGTGGCGGGCGGCCCGCAGGGCGAGGTGTTCGGGGTCGCGGTCGGACTCGTCCGCGGGTTCGGCGTCGTACGGCCGTTCGAGGCGGTTGGTGCGGCGGGTGCGGCGGGCCTCGGAACGGACGGCCGAGCGCAGCCAGCGCTCGGGGTGGGGCGGGGGGCCCTGGGCGTCGAGGAGCTCCAGAAGACGCAGCCAGACCGCCTGTTCCAGGTCTCCGGGCTCGGTCCCGGAGGCGTGCGCCTCGGCGGAGGCCTCGGCGGTGAGCAGCGGACGCAGCGCGAGAACCTCGAAATCAAAGTCGGGTGTCATATGCAGCACGACGCGGCCGCCCGGGCGACTGGTTGCCCGGGCGGCCGCTGGTCACCCCAACCGGGGCGCGGGGCTCAGCTGTTGACGAAGTCCTCGCGGGCCAGGAGGCCGGTGTCCGGCTGGTCCGTGAAGACGCCGTCGATACCGGTGGCGAAGTACGTCTGGTAGGCGCCGAAGACATCGCCGTAGGCGTCCGCGTCCGTGCCCTTGCGGAAGTCCGCGGGCAGGAACGGGTTCTCGTTGCGCAGCGTCCAGGCGTGCAGGACCAGGCCCACCTTGTGCGCGTCGGCGACCAGGGTGGTCGGCGTGGTGAGCTTGCCGCTCGCGTCCTTCGGGATGATCAGGTCGAGGGTGGGGCCGATGCCCTGGGCGTAGGAGGCGATCTCGCGCAGCCCGGCCGGCTTGATCAGGTCGGCGACGGTACGTGGGTCACCGCTGTCCACGAAGTCGTACGGCCGCGTGCTCGCGCCGGAGAGCAGGACCACCAGCGGGTTGTCGATGAGCTTGTGGAGGCGCTGGACGCTGGTCGGCTCGAACGACTGGACGATGACCGGCGAGTTCCACTTGTGCCTGCCGTACTTGCGCAGCACCTTGGCGATCCGCTCCTCCAGGCCGAGGCCCAGCTTGCGGAAGTAGGTGGGGTGCTTGATCTCGGGGTAGATCCAGACCTGCTTGCCGCGCTTGCGGGTCTGCTCCTCCTGCCACCGCAGCACCTCTTCGAAGGTGGGGATCTCGAAGCGGCCGTCGTAGAGGCTGTTGTGCGGACGGTTGGCCGGGATGCGCTCGATCGCGCGGAGCGTCTTGAGCTCGGCGAGCGTGAAGTCCTCGGTGAACCAGCCGGTGACGGAGACGCCGTCGAGCAGCTTGGTCGTCTTGCGGCCGGCGAACTCGGGGTGGTCGGCGACATCGGTGGTGCCGCCGATCTCCGGCTCGTGCCGGCAGACGAGGTGGCCGTCCTTGGTGGGCACCAGGTCGCCGGCCTCGACGATGTCGGCGCCCATGTCGAGGGCGAGCTGGTAGGCGGCGAGCGTGTGCTCGGGGCGGTAGCCGCTGGCACCGCGGTGTCCGATGATCGTGGGCTTGGGCAGGCTCTTCACGCCACCCGCGTACCCCGCGCCGGCGGCTCCTGCCGTACCGGACAGTCCGAGGACCGCTCCGCCCGCCCCCAGCACCGCCGCGCCGAGCAGTGCCCGCCGTCCGGTCCCGCGCGCCTGCTCGTCCGACTCCTGCGTTCCCATGAGCGGCCTCCTGCCCTCGGCTCTTCACATTTTTTCGTCGCTCCGCCTCCAGGGCGCCGTGCGGGCCGATCGTAGGTGCCCGTCCATGACCGGCGGGAGACCCCGGATCGAACACACGGGTGACGCCGGATGTCGTGTGGGGACAGAGTTCTGACGGACCGTCGGCATCGGACGCATGGCGCGGGGTAGGCGTGGGGAGGACGTCCCGACACGGGTCGGCGCGATGTCCGTCACACCGTTCCGCGCGGGTTTCCGGCAGGCGACGGCACGGCACCGCAGGTAAACCTGCGTCAACAGTGCGTAAGACCTCCGTGAACCCGATGTGCGCGACCCCGGGGACCGCGAGTATCGTCCTCACCTGCACAGACTTATATCGACCCCCTTGACACCGGAGGGCCCGTTGTCCCGCTTCGCGCTCATCAAGGCAGTGCTCGGACCGATCATGCGCCTGATGTTCCGCCCACAGGTGGAGGGCGCGGAGCACATCCCGGGCGACGGTCCGGTCATCCTGGCCGGCAACCACCTCACGTTCATCGACTCGATGATCCTTCCGCTCGTCTGCGACCGGCAAGTCTTCTTCATCGGCAAGGACGAGTACGTCACCGGCAAGGGCCTCAAGGGCCGGCTGATGGCGTGGTTCTTCACCGGCGTCGGCATGATCCCGGTGGACCGGGACGGCGGCAAGGGCGGGGTCGCGGCGCTGATGACCGGGCGCCGGATCCTGGAGGAGGGCAAGGTCTTCGGCATCTACCCCGAGGGCACGCGGTCGCCCGACGGGCGGCTGTACCGGGGGCGGACCGGGATCGCGCGGCTCACCCTGATGACGGGGGCGCCGGTTGTGCCGTTCGCGATGATCGGCACGGACAAGATCCAGCCCGGGGGTGCGGGGATGCCTCGGCCCTCGAAGGTGACCGTTCGCTTCGGCGAGGCCATGGAGTTCTCGCGGTACGACGGGATGGGCCGGGATCGGTATGTGCTGCGGGCGGTGACCGATTCCGTGATGGCTGAGGTCATGCGGTTGTCCGGGCAGGAGTATGTGGACATGTATGCGACGAAGGCGAAGGAAGCGGCGTAGTTTTTCGTCCGCGGGCCGGTGGGGGCTTGTCGCGCAGTTCCCCGCGCCCCTGACGGGGCGCTTTGCCGAGGGCTCGGCGCAGGGCGTCGTGGTCGCCGATGACCGTGAGGCCCGGTGCCAGCCTGCGGTGAAGGGTCAGACCGCGTTCCGCCGCCAGCGGGGCGAACTCCTCGCGGGCCCCGGTGGCCGCCGTCGCGAGGTCGATGAACCGCTCTCGGGACCGTCCGCCTTCTCCGTGACGACGAACCTGATCTGTTCGCGGGGTTCTTTCTCGCCGTCGGCGGCCAGCGCGGTGCTGCCTCCGGTGAGGGCTACGGCGGAGCGGGCGGCGACGGTGACTGACGGTTTTCGTGGGCGTCGAGTCATGGCGCCCCGACCATCAGGTCGGGGCGAAAAGGGGCTTAAAGCTGCCCGCTGTCCAACCGTTGGTTGCGCAGCATGAACCACGCTGCCACCGACGCCAGCAGGAGGACCGTTGCTCCCGCTCCTGCCGCCAGTGCCAGGCCGTCCACGAAGGACTGGCGGGCCGCGTCCAGCAGGTTCTGCGCCGTCTGTGTCGGCAGCCCCGCGGACGCCTCCACCGCGCCGCCCAGGGACTCATGCGCCCCCGCCGGGGTGCCCGCCGGAGCCGTGAAGTCGCGGTACACACCCGTCACGATCGAGCCCAGTACGGCGATTCCCAGGGCCGCGCCCAATTCGTACGCCGTTTCCGACACGGCCGATGCCGCGCCTGCCTGTTCCTTCGGTACGGAGCCCAGGATCACGTCCGCCGTCACCGTGAACGAGAAGCCCGCGCCGATGCCGACCACCAGCAGGGCCGCGCCCAGCAGGGGGTAGCCGGTCGACTGGTCGATCACCGTCAGCGCGGCCAGTGCCAGGCCGACCGCCGCCAGGCCGCCGGAGACCACGGCTCGTACCGAGAAGCGGCGGGCGGCTCGGCCCGCGATCAGGCCTGCCGCCACCGCGCCGACGGCGGCGGGGAGTTCGGCCAGGCCCGCCTCGAAGGGGCCGCGGCCCTGGACGAGTTGCAGGTACTGGGAGAGGAAGAACACCAGCCCGGACAGGCCGAGGATGGTCAGCAGGTCGGCCAGGACCGCGCCGCTGAAACCGCGGTTGCGGAACAGCCGCATGTCCAGCAGCGGGGCGGGGAGCGTCAGCTGGCGGCGTACGAAGCCGTACACCGCGGCCGCGCCGAGCAGGCCGACGGCGAGCGAGTCCCAGGCCGGGCCCTGTGCCGCGAACTCCTTGACGGCGTAGACGACGCCGACCATGCCGATCAGTGACAGCAGCACGCTGACCAGGTCCCAGGGACCGGGGTTCGGGTTGCGGGACTCCGGGAGCATCTTGATGCCGACCACGACCAGGACCGCCATCACGGGAAGGTTGATGAGGAAGACCGAGCCCCACCAGAAGTGTTCGAGCAGGAAACCGCCGACGATGGGGCCGACTGCCGTACCGGCGGAGGCGGTCGCGCCCCAGATGCCGACGGCGAGGCTGCGTTCGCGCGGGTCGTGGAAGATGTTGCGGATCAGGGCGAGCGTGGCCGGCATCAGGGTGGCACCGGCGACACCGAGCAGCGCACGGGCCAGGATCATCATCTCGGGGGTCGTCGCGTACGCGTTCAGCACGGATATCGCGCCGAACGCCGTCGCGCCCACGAGCAGGATCTTCTTCCGGCCTATTCGGTCACCGAGGCTGCCCATGGAGACGAGCAGACCGGCGATGACGAAGGAGTAGACGTCACCGATCCACAACAACTGGGTGCCGGAGGGCTTCAGGTCCTCACTGATGAAGGGGGTCGCGAGACCGAGAACGGTCGCGTCGACGGCCACCAGCAGCACGGCGAGCACCAGGACGGACAGCGCGAGCCAACGGCCGGGGCGCTTCACCGCCTCGGTCGGGTTCGCCGGCTGCAGGGTGCTGGTCATGATTCCTCTCTCCGTAGTGCGCCGCCGAGCAACAGCTCGGCGATCATGTGCGTGAAGTCGTTGGCCGCGACCCTGCCCTCCTGGACCGCCCAGGCGCCGGAGGCCATCAGGCCGTAGAGGGCCTCGGTGAGCCAGGCCGGGGTGAGGTCGATCCGGAACTCGCCGGACTCCTGGCCGCGCCGGAACAGTGCGGCGATCCGGACGTCGAGCCGGGCCCAGCCCTCGTTCTGCCCCTCGCCCTCGAACAGCTGGTTCTCGGTGTAGAGGAACGCGAGCAGCCCGGCCGCGGGCTCTATTTCGCGGACGAGCCGGCGTACGGCCTCGCTCGCCCGGCCCTCGTCCAGGCGTGCCGCGTCCAGCGCGGCCTCGCACTCCGCGATGCCCAGCGCCTCCAGCGCCCGCACGAGCGCGTCCCGCCCGGCGAACTGCCGGTGCAGCGTGGCCCGGCTGATGCCGGCGGCCCTGGCGACCTCGTCCATGGTGGACGTGGATTTCCGGGTGAGCAGGGCGGCTGCGCTGCGCAGCACGTGGTCACGATCGACAGCCATGAGACGACGATAGCCCATGTGAGACATCTTTGTCTCACAGTGGGCATGCGTGTCTCACGGTCATCGGGCGCCCATGATCTGTCAGTGCCAGGGCAACCGGCCCCGCCGCTCCCAGTACGCCCCCGGCTCCTCCACCAGCTCCGCCAGCCTGCTCAGCTGGTCCTTGTCCAGGTCCACGACGGGGGCGTGCAGGTTGGAGGCGAGCTGGACAACGGTGGCGGCGCCGGAGAGGACGACACCGGCCCAGGGCTGGCGCAGGACATGGGCGAGGGCCACGGCGTCGGTGCCCAGGGAGGTCTCCGCCGCTACGGCCTTCAGCGCGTCCGGGGCATGGGGCTCCGCGAGCCTGCCGTTGGCCATGGCCTCCTTGGCGATCACCGTGAGTCCGGCGTCATGGGCCTCGGCCAGGGCGGGGGCGGCGGAGGTGTCCAGGAGGTTGTACGTCGACTGGACGGTACGGAAGAGGGGCTCGCCGTCGACCGTCACGGCGAGGGCGGCGCGGATCGCGTCCGCCTGGGCGGGGCCGCTGGTGGAGAAGCCGACGGTGAGGCCCTGGGCTGCGGCCTCGGCCAGCTTGGCGTGCAGGTCCTTGTCGGTGAGGGCGGGGCTGTCCGGGGTCACCGAGTGGATCTGGTAGAGGTCGAGCCGCTCGCCGAGCAGCGCGTCGGTCTCGGCGCGCTGACGCTCGTACGTCTGGAGGCTGTGGTCCTTGACCTCGTGCGTCTCGGCGTGCGCCGACCAGGCGGCCGTGTAGGTGTAGCCCCACTTGCTGCCGATGACCACGTCGTCGATGTCGGGGCGGGCGTTCAGCCAGTCCGCGAGGAACTCCTCCGAGCGGCCGTAGGAACGGGCGACGTCGAAGTAGCGGACGCCTTGGGCGTAGGCGGCGTCGAGGAGCTCGTGCGTACGGTCGCGCAGGGCGTCGACACTGCGGTTCTCTCCGAGGTCTTCGTCCCGGCCGAGGTTGATGTAGCCGGGGCGGCCGACCGCTGCGAGCCCGAGGCCGATGTGGCAGGTGGGGGTCGTTGCTGTTGCGAGTCGAGCGAAGGGCATCGCGGGCTCCGTCGGGTCAGCTCCAATACGGCTTCCCGACAACGTAACCCGCGATGACCTTCGCGTCAGAGCTCGGCTCGTGCGGTGGTTCGGCGGGTGCGGACTTGTCGTGGCTTGTCGCGCCCACGCGGCGGAGCCGCCAATCGATACAGCCCCGCGCCTCCAGGGGGTGTTTTGAAAGTCCCGCACAGCACCCACGGCGCCCGGCACGCACCCTCGCCGCACCGGCCAAAGACCCAAG
>NZ_JAVRBF010000332.1:0-453 GCF_032436805.1 Streptomyces sp. P17
CTTTTCTTCAGACGAGAGTGCATTGAACGTAGGCGTACCTGCGAATGCAGCAAGCTTCGTTATCTTGGCACGGAGTTCATCGTGCTCATTGCGGACACGATCCTTGAACGTACCACCTGCATTGGCAACTTCAGACTTCAGTTCATAGCCCATCAGTTCCCAAATTTTGTTCTTGGCTTTGTCGTAAGCCAATCGCTTGCCGATCTCGGCATTGAAGTTCGCAGGGTTCGCACAGGCTGAGATGCCATGCACAGTGTAGCCATTCTGAAGAACCAGAACGCAGAAGGTCAGTACACCAACATCGGCAGGCACACCGCCATAACCAGCAGCCTCAATGGCCTCTTTGCCGGTGAAATAGTATTCGTGTTTGATGTTCGCTTCAACGCCTTCAAGCGTTACACGGGGAGCAACAGCAGCGGCAATCAGTTCCTGTTCGGTCACAGTAGACATGGG
>NZ_JAVRBF010000333.1:0-450 GCF_032436805.1 Streptomyces sp. P17
GATGTCCTGCCTGTCGCGGTCTCTGCTCGCGACGCTGCACGTGCTGCCGCTACCGATGCGGCTTCGGCTCTGGCTTGGGCGAAGACCTCCTACCAGCAGGGAGCGGCAGCACGTGCAGCGTCGCGAGCAGAGACCGCGACAGGCAGGACATCGCGCTTGATTTCGTTCGCCATCTGGTACCCGGTGATCGCCCACGCTTTGGCAAGCCGAGCATCCTCTCCGATGGTCCTCAACACAGCATCTTGAGCGCCGAGCTTGGACATGATGCTCGCCGTTGAGCTGTTGTTGGCCGCCACCAACATCCCCAGCGTCCGAGTCATCGCATCAACCTTAACATCAATCGTGTTCATGTCAGCGGCGTAGACGGCCCGCATCGGTGCGGCGAACACGACACCGGCCACCATCAGAATCCCGCCCAACGTCGCTGCCACGGAACGCCAAGGACTTGGT
>NZ_JAVRBF010000179.1:0-1321 GCF_032436805.1 Streptomyces sp. P17
GTCGATGGGGCGAGGCTCGACCACCAATTTAGGGTCGGCGGCGTGGATGTGGTCGATGCCGGTCAACGCCAGGACCTGGATGATGGTCACTGGCGTGGGGTGGCTGGCGCGTGGCGGGTCTGAGTATCCGCTGACGGTGAGGCCGGTGGGCCCTGGCCGTGTGGTTGCGCTGATCCCGTCCGGGCGGATCTCCAACAACAACCCTGGTGGGTGGGCGTCGGGCGACTCGCTGTTTTTCACGATGACCTACGAGGTGTGATGATGGCTGATCGGATCACGTGGCGCGGCTCCCTGCTGTCGCCCCGCACTCGGGACGCACTGATCGAGGCCGAGCGGCTGGCTGCCGCGATGCCCGAGTTCCGTGGCTGGCGGGACGGGTGGATCATCCGCCCCGGTCAGGGGTCGTGGCAGCCACGCAGCCCCTACTCGGGCTCGACCCACACCGGAGACGGCGTGGTCGACCTGTCGATCCGCCACCACCTCACCCCACCGCAGCGCAAGGCGGTGCTGAGGGCGTGTCGGCAGGTCGGGTTCGCGGCATGGCATCGGATGCCGTCCCGCTCATGGGTGGAGCATCACCATCTGGTGCTCATGCCCCCCGACCAGACCACCAACACAGAGGGGCTGGCTGCGTCGGCGATGGTGCAGGTGTCGCACTACCGGCGTGGCCTCGACGGGCTCGTCGGCAAGGACCGCGACCCGGACCCGTGGAGACCGTCCCCGCTCCTGTCGTGGGAGCAGTACCAGCAGCGCACCGACACCCACACCACCCAAACATCCACCCAGGAGGATGACATGCCCTACACCAAGGACGAACTCAAGCGGATCGTGACCGAGGCGCTGAGCGCCTACGACTGGCAGCCGCTCCAGAAGGGGTCCGACAACCCGCTCGTCGCCAGCTCCCGCAACAACAACCACATCTGGGCCAGCATCAACAGCCAGGAGACGCTGCGGCTGGTGCGGGAGCTCGCCAAGCGTCAGGGCGTGGTCGTCGATGAGCAGGCGATCGCCCGCTCGGTGCTCGCCGGACTCACCCCGCTCGTGCGCACGGCCGTCGAGGCCGCAGTGAAGACCGGTGGAACCCCGCAGGCTGTCGCCGACGCGGTCGTGTCCCGGCTCGGCGACGCACTCAAGGACTGACGCGTGTCTCGCCGGACAGCGATGCTCGGGCTCGGCGTCCTATGGGTGCTGGTCGGGGTGTCGCTGCTCTACGCGGCCGTCCCTGCCCGCGCCGATCTGATCGACCTGCCCGACTGGCTACGAGCCGCCCAATGGGTCGCTGCCGGCGTGGTCGCGATAGCCACATAAAGCCATGTTCGGG
>NZ_JAVRBF010000334.1:0-448 GCF_032436805.1 Streptomyces sp. P17
GATGCTGCCTTCCGATGGGCCGCTGCTGGTGGTTATATCGGCCCCACGCTTGGCACCGGCCCAACGCCAACCATTGACGGTAATATCCTTCGCTTCCCCAACAGCGAGTCGGGTTTCCGCATCGCACAACCCTTATCTGGCGACTGCTATTTCTGCGCCCGTGTGCGGTTGCCCGGAACGGATGTCCCCACAGGTCATCCACAGCGGGACTTTTTCCGCATCATCGGGACGAACCACGGCGCGTGGGATAGCGGCTATCTGCGCCTGCGTTGGCACATGGGGATGCAGCAATTTTTCCTCACACACTCATCCACCGGTGTCAGTAATGATTGGGATAACGAGACGACAGTCGGGCGTCCGGCCCCGCGCGACCAGTGGGTAATGATCGAGTTGGGGTTGACCGGCACAACGCTGTGGATGGCGCTCAACGGCGAGGCCGCGCAGGAAG
>NZ_JAVRBF010000335.1:0-447 GCF_032436805.1 Streptomyces sp. P17
GTTACCGAGGTAACATTACCGGTAATCGGATAAGGCACCTGCAAGACATCAGGAGCCGGTGTGTAATAGGATCGATCATTCCCCGGATCGTTCAAGGGAATGTGTCCACCGAGCAGATCACTGACCTCAAGGATTTTCAGCACACCACCTTTGAACGGCTCCCCACCAAGATCGCTGATATAGCGATACGGCTGGTCACTGTCAGCAGACTGTGCAAAGTCACGCTTGAGATGGTAATTGGTGATGTGCTCATGTTGCTCAACCAGAAGCTCATTCGTTTTCAAGGGAAAGCGTGTATAGAGCTTCAGGAGAGAGTTGTTGATATATACGATGAGCTTGTTGTGATACTTCTCGATAATCTCACCAGAGCCATCATTGCTCATGGAAAGCTGCGAGAGTTCACCTACAGAAAGCTCCTCGAACAATTCAGAGAGGCGCATATTACTT
>NZ_JAVRBF010000336.1:0-447 GCF_032436805.1 Streptomyces sp. P17
CGATCATCAATATAAGTATCTCGGCCGGCATAGATAATTTTACCCGTTGGATTGTCAGTTAATACCAAGATTGGATCTTCCATTGCGTACGAGTTCAAATCACCAAGAATGACTTTGTCACCTGGAATTTTCTCTAACTGCTTACCTAATTCATAAGCAGCAGCGACGCGAAAACGTTCACACTGTCCTTGAAAATCATCATCAGGCAAACGATTTTTATTACGATCCTTAGGATCAAAAGTTTTCAAAAAAGCATCGAGTTCTTCACCCGTTGGCCAATCATCAATACAATTTGAGCCTTTAGACTTAAAATGATTCGCTGATATAGTTAAATGGTTATCTGTATTGTTCACAAGAAATGTAGCAGTAAGAGCATCTCGTTGTGAAGCTTTTCCACTACTTATTGGACGACCTTGGCCATTGCGAAATACATCTCCTGTTTTAGGG
>NZ_JAVRBF010000337.1:0-447 GCF_032436805.1 Streptomyces sp. P17
GAAAGTTGAAGCGGCCGTGTTCAAGTTACTTGGCCAATCGTCCTTTAACGATCGCTTCGTCTTTCCAACATCATGCACCGCCTTGCTAAATTTGCGTCGATCGGATCGATGGTGGTTATTCTCCTTGGAATAGCCTTGGTTACTTGGCCGGGCTTCGCGGCATTTGTTGACGCTGCGATCTACTCCGTCCAGGTTTTAATTTGGGACATGTTCAGCCCGCAAGAAACTTCAATATTGACCACCCTATCCGGTGCTTGATTCCCCGCCAATGTTAAAGCGCCAACCTGTGTCGATCGACCAGTTTTTCGCCTGAACGAGCACCTCGTAAGGCTTTGAAATTCATTTTTCTAGAATCTACAACGACCCTACGCGCCGCCTCAACGCCTTTCTCGCTGAGCACGTCGAAGCCAAACGAGCGGCCTATGAAAACCAATTTATTCACCTGAC
>NZ_JAVRBF010000338.1:0-447 GCF_032436805.1 Streptomyces sp. P17
CCCATGGCCTTACCAGCTCCTGCGGCGAGCAGGTCCGCGACATGCCCAGCGTCCTTGCCCTTCAGCTTGAACTGGACGAGGGCGGCGGATGTTGTTTCAGCGGCGTCGGCGACGCTCAGCTGGCCGGAGGCAGCGAGGTTGAGTGCGCCCCGCAAACCGCCCGACAGGATGTCAGCGGTGGACACGCCAGCCTTCGCCAGCGCCGTGATGCCGTCGGCGGCTTCGGTGGCCGAGAAAGCAGTGTCGCGCCCAGCGTCGAGCGCGGCCTTGCGGAGGCCGTCGATCTGCCCCCGTGCCTCCTCGCCAGTAGCGGCAACCTCCGCCATGGACTGCTCGAACGACGCTGAGGCGCGGACGGCCATCGCGACCCCAGCCATGGCGGCTACGCCCAGCCCGATCATGGCGGTACCTGCGCGACGCCACCCCTCCGTCTGTGACGCCTTCGCG
>NZ_JAVRBF010000339.1:0-447 GCF_032436805.1 Streptomyces sp. P17
GTGAGCACCGTCACGGCTTGAGTGAGTTGGGCGACCCGCTGCACGTTCATGCCGCCACCTCGCTGTCCAGGAGCGAGTCGAGGTCAGCGGTGCCGCCGAGGATGCGGTGCAGAGCCGACAAGCCCTTGGCGGTGATGCGGATCGTCGGGGCGGGCAGCTCCAACTCGCCGGTACGGTGGTTGAGGAACGGGCCGGACGCCATTTTCTGCGCCAGCCGTCCACACTCGATCTGCGACTGGTAGGCGTGCCACTGCTGGCGATGCCCTGAGCGGTAGATCCAGCCCTGCTCGCGCATCGTCTCGAACAGGCGGTTGCGTCCGGTACTGATCGCGGGGTCGCGTGAGAGCACCTTTGCGGCCTCGTCCACAGCGTAGTCGCCGGAGCAGGCGACCATGGTGGACCATGCGCGGGCGGCGGGTTCGAGTTCACGGGCGCGCTGCTCGGCCA
>NZ_JAVRBF010000340.1:0-447 GCF_032436805.1 Streptomyces sp. P17
TCGGTTTTGGAACATTATTTTTATTTAAAATCTGTTATTTCTATCAAAGGAAAGGTGAATTTTTATTGAAACAATTCATCCCGAATTTATATTGATTCCGAAACAATTCCAATTATCCCTTTTTCTTTGCATCAGCTCCGCTCTTCAATCCAATGCAATTAATTTAGATAGCATTTTATAGAATGTTGGAAAAGAACTATATTCGGATACGATTGGGGTTTTCCTTCCTTTGTATTTTCTATTTGATGGACCCAATTGAATTTCTCCCACATTAGTTTCCATGTATATCCTATGTGAATCTCCCCATATATCCCTAATATCACTGAGATGAATCGTTTTGACTTGTTCAGGAAAATCTCCAGAGGTACTCTGTATTTGACCAATAAACAAGTAATCCTGTATGATCCCGGATTTAGCAACATTTGGACAAAACTTAGTGCCTCTGGA
>NZ_JAVRBF010000341.1:0-446 GCF_032436805.1 Streptomyces sp. P17
GGGTATTCGAACACCCAATTCTTTGCCGCAGCGTCCCAACGCCCGCCCAATTGTTTCAGGCGTTCGCGATGGTCAAATGTGTTGCCGGTGACGCGGACGGTCATTTCTCACTCTTATGACAATCGTTAGTTATAGGAGTATGAGAAAAATAAAGTTTCATCCAGATAACCGAATTTAGTTGTCTTTCACGTGCGTGACCTTCTACGTGGTCCATAGCACGTTTGTCTAAACCCACGGTTGTTAATATCATTTCAATTTCTCCCTATCCGCTTTGCTCATTCCTTTGAACAAATACCATTCCGCGACATTATCCCATTCCAGATTATTTGCAAGTGCTTCTGCACCTTTTCCGATTGCACGGCTCGAAACGACATGTCGAATATTTTTCGCGTCTACTTTCTTGCGAATATCCCAAACGAAATCTAACCATTTCTGATTTCCAGCAG